>JBOHXO010000321.1:0-1858 GCA_050737475.1 Chthoniobacterales bacterium | reverse complement strand
CATCGTAGTAGAACTGGACGTCCTCGGCCGTCACCGGCTGGCCGTCGCTCCACTTCGCGTTGGGATCAATCTTGAACGTGAATGTCTTCTGATCCGGCGAGATTTCCCACGATTGCGCCAGGATTCCGACCGGCTTGTCCTCCGTCGAATGCATGGTCACGAGCGGCTCGAACAGCATCGGCGAGACGACGATGGAGACCGGATTTCCGTCGAGCCAGAGGTTGAGCGACTGGGGGAACGAGCCGCCCCAGATCGTGAACGAGCCGCCCTTGAGCGCCTTGGGATCGGCGACGGGATCGGCCTCGCCGCCGGCTTCCATTTGCACGGGAGCGTCGGGAATGGCGGACGGCGCCTGCGAGGTCCCGGGGTCGTTCGGTGATTTTCCACAGCCCGCGAGAGCGAGCGGGAGAAACAGCAGGAGTGCGGCGTGTCTTGTCATGCAGGCGAGAATGCGCGCGCAACGTAGCATGCGCTTGCGATTTGTTGGAGTGATTCTTGACGGTGCAGGACGCGCACGTTCCGGTTGTCGGGGCATGGCGCGTGTGCTTCACTGTTTGATTCGCAATATGAACGTCGTCGTAGAAAACAAACCCAACTGCATTTCCACACTCCGCGTCGAGCTTGAGCCCGAACGCGTCGAACGCGAGTGGAAGGCGGTGGCCAGCCAGTTTCAAAAAAATGCGCGCCTGCCCGGCTACCGTCCCGGCAAGGCCCCGCAATCCCTCATCGAAAAAAAATTCAGCGCCGACATCCGCCAGGAGCTCACGAACAAACTCCTGCGCGAGGCAATGAACGAGGCCATCGAGGAGAAAAAACTCAACGTGCTCACCGTCTCGAAAGTCGAGGACGTCGAGATCGGGTCCGACAAGACGATGCACTTCACGGCGACGGTCGTCACCGCGCCGGAGTTCGAATTGCCCGACTACAAAAACATCGAGGTCGAGGTCGCGAAGCGCGCGGTGACCGACGAGGACGTCGAGAACACGCTCAGGAGCATCGCCGAGCAGCACGCCGACTTCCAGACGATCGAGGGCCGCGCGCTCGAGATGGGCGACTTCGCGGTGCTCACGTATGCGGCGACGCTCGACGGCGCGCCGCTCGCCGAGGCCGTGGAAAATTGCCCGCCGCTGCTTGCAGGCAAGCCGAACTGGTGGATCCGCCTCGCACCCGAGACGCTCGCGCCGGGATTCAGCGAGGCGCTGGTCGGATTGAATGTCGGTGAGACGCGCGAATTCACCATCGAGATTCCGGAGAATTTTCCGTTCGAGCCCGTGCGAGGCAAAAAACTCGCCTACACCACGACGCTGCACGAGATCCGCACGCGCACGCTGCCGCCGCTCGATGACGCGCTGGCGACGAAGCTCGATCCGGGCAAGACCATTGCCGAAGTCCGCGAGCGCCTGCGCGAAGAACTTGGGAAGCAGGCCGACAACGAATTCGAAACCGGCAAGCGCAACGCCGCCATGCAAAAACTCCACGCGCAATTCCAGTGCGAGCTGCCCGCGCATCTTGTGAACAACGAGATGACGGGAATCGTGCGCGAGATCGTGCAGGAGAACCAGGGGCGTGGCGTGACGGACGACGAGTTGAAGTCGCACGAGGGCGAGATCATTGGCGCCGCGAAGCAGAGCGCCACGGAGCGCGTGCGTTCGATGTTTTTGTTGATGCGCATCGCCGAGAAGGAAAACCTCAAGGTCACCGAGCAGGACATCGCGTTCCACGTCACGCAGCTCGCCGCGCGTTATCAAATCCCCGTGCAGAAATTCGTGAAGGATCTGCAAAAGCGAAATGCATTTGGCCAGATCCGCGAGCAGTTGCTCATCGGCAAGGCCCTTGATTTCGTCGCATCGAATGTTAC
>JBOHXO010000320.1:0-9725 GCA_050737475.1 Chthoniobacterales bacterium | reverse complement strand
GCTTTGCACAGATTCTTCGCGAATACACCCGCCTCGTCCGCCTCGAGCTCGAACGCCGCCACGCCATCGTGGACAGCGCCACTCCGCTCGACGATGCCCATGTTTCCTCGCTCCGCGGCGAACTCTCCTCGAAATTCGGCGACGACCTCACCATCGAGTTCCGCACGAATCCCGCACTCATCGGCGGGCTTCGCGTCCAGGTCGGCAGCGACGTCTGGGACGGCACCGTTTCCAACCGACTTCATCTTCTCCAACAGCAACTTTAATCCGACCCGGCCATGAGCAGCAGCATCCTTCAAGACCTCGAATCCAAAATCCAGGGCATCCAAAGCGCCTCGACCACCAAGACCAACGTCGGCCTCGTCCGCGAAATCGGCGACGGCGTCGCGCGCATCGAGGGCCTCAGCGGCGCGATGCTCAACGAGATGCTCGAGTTCCCCGGCGGCCTCTACGGCCTTGCGTTGAACCTCGAGGAAACCGAAGTCGGAGCGATCATCCTTGGTGACTATACGTCCGTCCGCGAAGGCGATGAGGTCAAGACCACCGGCAGGCTGCTCTCCGTGCCCGTCGGCAAAGGCCTGCTCGGCCGCGTCGTTGACGCTCTCGGCCAACCCATCGACGGCAAGGGCCCGATCCAGTCGGACACCATTTTCCCGGTCGAAAAAATCGCGCCCGGCATCATCAAGCGCAAGTCCGTCAGCCAGCCCGTGCAGACAGGCATCATGGCCATCGACGCGATGATTCCAATCGGCCGCGGCCAGCGCGAGCTCATCATCGGCGACCGCGCAACCGGCAAGACGACCATCGCCGTGGACACCATCATCAACCAGGCGCAGGCCAATAAAGCCGCCGAGGCTTCGGGTGAGGCCGGTTACCGCCCGCTCTATTCCATCTACGTCGCCGTTGGCCAGAAGAACGCAAACGTCGCCCGCGTCGTGAAGACGCTCGAGGAGCACGACGCGCTCAAATACACGATCATCGTCTCCGCGCCCGCTTCCGACTCCGCGACGAATCAATACATCGCACCGTTCGCCGGCGCCTCGATGGGCGAGTGGTTCATGGAAAACGGCATGGACGCGCTCATCGTGTTCGACGACCTCTCGAAGCACGCCGTCGCCTACCGCCAGGTCTCGCTGCTCCTCAAGCGCCCGTCCGGCCGCGAAGCGTATCCCGGCGACGTATTCTATCTCCACAGCCGCCTGCTCGAGCGCTCCGCTCGCGTGAACGAAAACCACGGCAACGGCTCGCTCACCGCGCTGCCGATCATCGAGACGCAGGCCGGCGACGTGTCGGCCTACATTCCGACGAACGTCATCTCGATCACGGACGGTCAGATTTATCTCGAAACCGATTTATTCTACCAGGGCATCCGCCCCGCTGTGTCGGTCGGTCTCTCGGTCTCGCGTGTCGGCTCCGCCGCGCAGATCAAGGCGATGAAGCAGGTGGCCGGCAAGATCAAGGGCGACCTCGCACAGTTCCGCGAACTCGCGGCATTCGCGCAGTTCGGCTCAGATCTCGACGCCCGCACGAAGGCCACGCTCGACCGCGGCCAGCGCATCGTCGAGCTCTTCAAACAGCAGCAATACAGCCCGATGCCCGTCGAGCTCCAGGCCGCGGTTATCTTCGCCATGCAGAACGGCTATATCGACGCCGTGCCTGTCGATCGCGTGAAGGAATTCCAGAACAAGCTCCAGGAATTCCTCTCCACCCGCAAAGCCGCGCTCCTCGCAAAAATCCTCGAGAAAAAAGCTTTCGACAAGGACCTCGAGGCCGAGACGAAAACCGCGCTCGACGAATTCAAGAACCTCTTCAAGTAACCGGCGATGCCGAGCACCAGAGACATCCGGCGGCGCATCAAGTCCGTCAAGAATACGGCCCAGATCACGAAGGCCATGCAGATGGTCGCCGCGTCGAAGATGCGGAAGGCGCAGGCTGCGGCCGTCGCGGGACATCCGTATGTGGTGCTTCTCAACCGGATGCTCGTCGCGCTGGAAGGCCACGTGAATCCCACCGCGCATCCGCTGCTCGAAGTGCGCGAGGTGAAGAAGGAACTCGTGCTCGTCGTCAGCACGGACAAGGGCCTGTGCGGCGGCCTCAACACGAATCTCTTCCGCGAGATCACGAAATTCGATTCCACGAAAACCGACTTCGTGAGCATTGGCCGCAAGGGCAAGCAGTTCCTCGCGCGTTCGAAGCGCAACCTGCTCGCCGACTTCGAGCTGAGCGACCGGCCGTCGTTCCTGCAGGTCAAACAGGTCTCGAAATTCATCGTCGAAAAATTCCTCGCGAAGGATGTGGACAAGGTCACCATCCTTTTCTCGCGCTTCGTGAATACGCTCACGCAAGAGCCGCGCGCCGCCACGCTCCTTCCGCTCGCCGCCCTGCCGGTGAACAAGGAGATCGAGAAGGACACGCCCGAGGGCGCGCAATTCATCTTCGAGCCCGACGAGGAGAAGGTCCTCGACCAGCTTCTGCCCTATTACATTCACTACCTCGTTTATCAGGCCGTGCTCGACGCCCGCGCCTCCGAGCACAGCGCGCGCATGGTTGCGATGAAGAGCGCGACCGACAACGCCAAGGGCCTCGTGAAGGATCTCACCCTCGAATACAACAAGGTCCGCCAGGCCGCGATCACCAACGAACTCCTCGAAATCACCACCGCGCAAATGGCGCTGGGGTAAAAATCTTCAGACAGAATTTACAGAATTAACAAAATTGAAATTCCAGAAGCTGAAGTCCCAATTCCAAAAATTCCGTTAATTCTGTCCCAAAAACGCATTCCATCATGAGCAACCAAGGCAAAATCGTGCAGGTCATCGGACCGGTCGTGGACGTCGAGTTCGACCCCGCACAAAGCAAACTCCCGAGCATCTACGACGCGCTCGAGATCGATCACAACGTGGACGGCAAGCCCGTGAAACTCGTCCTCGAGGTCCAGCAGCATCTCGGCGAAAACTGGGTTCGCGCCATCGCGATGTCCACCACGGAAGGCCTCAAGCGCGGCACCGCGGTGACCGGCACCGGCGCCCCGATTTCCGTGCCCGTCGGAGAAGCCGTCCTCGGCCGCATCTTCAACGTCATCGGCGAGCCGACCGACGAACGCGGTCCCGTGAACGCCACGAAATTCTACCCGATCCATCGTCCCGCTCCCGCGCTGGTGGACCAGGACACCACGGCCACGGTGCTCGAGACCGGCATCAAGGTCATTGACCTCATCTGCCCGTTCACGAAGGGCGGCAAGGTCGGTGCGTTCGGTGGTGCCGGCGTCGGCAAGACCGTCGTCATCATGGAGCTCATCAACAACATCGCGAAGGGCCACGGCGGCTACTCCGTGTTCGCCGGCGTCGGTGAGCGCACGCGCGAGGGCAACGATCTCTATCACGAAATGAGCGACGCGGGCGTCATCAAGCTCGACAACCTCTCCGAGTCGAAAGTCGCGCTCGTCTACGGCCAGATGAACGAGCCTCCCGGCGCCCGTCTCCGCGTCGCGCTCAGCGCGCTCGCCATGGCGGAATATTTCCGCGACGAGAAAAACCAGGACGTGCTCCTCTTCATTGATAACATTTTCCGCTTCTCGCAGGCGGGCTCCGAAGTCTCCGCGCTGCTCGGCCGCACGCCATCGGCGGTCGGTTACCAGCCGACGCTCGCGGCCGAAATGGGCCAGCTCCAGGAGCGCATCACCTCGACGACGAAGGGCTCCATCACATCGTTCCAGGCCGTTTACGTGCCCGCGGACGACTTGACCGACCCCGCCCCGGCGAACACGTTCGCGCACCTCGACTCGACCATCGTGCTCGAGCGTTCGATCGCGGAATTGGGCATTTATCCCGCCGTTGATCCGCTCGCTTCCACATCGAAGGCGCTCGCGCCCGACATCGTCGGCGAAGAGCACTACAAGGTCGCCCGCGGCGTCCAGACCGTGCTCCAGCGCTACAAGGATTTGCAGGACATCATCGCGATTCTCGGCATGGACGAGCTCTCGCCCGAGGACAAACTCACCGTCTTCCGCGCGCGCAAAATCCAGCGTTTCCTTTCGCAGCCGTTCCACGTGGCCGAAGTCTTCACCGGCACGCCCGGTCAATACGTCTCGATCCAGGAAACAATCCGCGGTTTCAAGGAAATCCTCGAAGGCAAGCACGACGACGTCAACGAAGCCAACTTCTACATGAAGGGCGGCATAGATCAGATTAAAGAGTAGTTTTAAGTCTTAAGTTTGTAAGTTTTAAGGGAGCGCCATTCGCAGACAGCCGTCGCTTAAAACTTAATTCCTAAAACTTAAAACTTCATTCCCATGGCCAAGCTCAAACTCGAAATCGTCACTCCCGAGGCGAAGATTTATTCCGACGATGTGGACACCGTGGTGCTCCCCGGTTCGGAAGGCGATCTTGGGCCACTGCCCGAGCACGCGCCGCTGCTCACCGCGCTCAGCGCCGGTGAGTTGCACGTGATGAAGGACGGCAAGGAGACCGTGCTCGCCGTGGGCGAGGGCTTTGTCGAAATCACGCCGACGATGGTGTCTGTGCTTACGGACATGGCGGTTGCCGAGAGCGACATTGACGAAACCGCCGCCGAGGCCGCGATCAAGCGCGCGCAGGAAGCACTCAAGGACGACCAGATCAGCGACGAAGACATGGCTTCTGCGCAAGCCGTGATGATGAAGTCGCTCGCGCAGCTCAAGGTCAAGCGCCGCAGGAAAATTTAGCGTCCCGTTCGTGCGGCCAAGCAGCTAGACCTGTTTGGTTCCCATGTCAGCGATTCGAGATTTCCTCCAGCAACGGCTCGACGCCGGCGAATGGAGCATCGGCCAGGTGCTTGTTCGTCCCGGCATCACGCTGCGCCACGTCGCCGACGCAAACCACTCCGGCCTGGAAAACTTCACCCATCCCGAAGACGCCCGCGAACTCGCCAAATACGACGACGCAGGCAATTACCGTCCCTTGAAAACCGCCCCCAATCTCCGCCGGGGCTGGCAAATCGAGCTTTCGACGATGGATGAACTCCAGCTCGCGCTCGATTTCCTGTATCCCGCCGCCATCGGCACCTGGATTGCGCACGACCATGGCACTCCCACCATCGTTCCGCTGCGCGAAACATTGAACCGCCAGTCCGGCATGTATCGCGTGACACAACTCATCACCGATGAACAGGCGAACGGTGTCATTCGGAAAATTTGCGCGGAAGGCTGCATCCGCAGACGGCTCTGGGGTGAGCGCGTAACAATCGAAAGCTCCGACATTCTATGTGTCGAGGCGTGCAATCTTCTCGTCGCGGCAATGAGGCCGGTGGCGAAGGAAAATCTTCCGAAAGCGGAGGCGAATTCGTGACGCTGCATCGCGCGCGCATCGTGCTGCCTCTCTCGGCGCCACCGATTGAAAACGGCGCCATTGCCGTGGACGGAACGATGATCATGCAGGTCGGATCGTTCGAGGATGTGCGCGCGCAGTTTCCGGCTGCGGGAGTAACGGACCACGGCGAGGCGATCCTTCTTCCGGGCTTGATCAACGCGCACTGCCACCTCGATTTCACGGTGATGCGCGGCGCGATTTTGTCGAACGGCAGTTTTTCGGCATGGGTGCGCCGCATCAACGAACTCAAGCGCACGCTTACGGATGCGGATTACATTGCCTCCATCGGCGCCGGCCTCGCCGAACTCAAAAAATGGGGCACGACCACGGTGCTCAACATCGAGTCGCTGCCCGAGTTGATGGTGCATCTGCCGCCGCCGGCGATTCGCACATGGTGGTTTTACGAGTTGCTCGACATCCGCAGCCGCATCCACACGGAGGATGTCGTGGCCGGCGCGCTTTCGTTCTTCGAGCAGCGGCCGTCGTGGCATGGAGGATTCGGTCTTTCGCCGCACGCTCCTTACACCACCTCCGTGGATCTCTATCGCCTCGTGCGCTTTTGCTCGGAGAAATACGGCATGCCATTTACCACGCATCTCGCGGAGTCCGACGAGGAAATGCAGATGTTCACGGAAGGTGCGGGACCGCTTTACGACTTTTTGAAAGGACTCGGGCGCGACATGCGCGACTGCGACGGGAAATCGCCGATCCGGCATTTGCTCGAGGCGAAAGCCCTGCCACCCGGAGCCATCCTTGCGCACATGAATCAGCTCGGCTCCGGCGACGAGGAACTGCTTGCCGCGCATGGCAAATCCTTCGCGATCGTGCATTGCCCGAACTGCCACGAGTATTTCAAACGCGCGCCGTTCCCCTATGAGACGTTCCGCCGGCTGGGCCTTCGCGTCAGCCTCGGCACGGACAGTTGTGCGAGCAATCGCGGGCTGAATCTTTTCGACGAGATGCAGACATTTCGGCGCAATTTTCCGGGCACTTCTCCGAGGGAGTTGCTCGACATGGTGACGCGTCATCCCGCTGCCGCGCTTGGATTCGCCGGGCGGTTCGGCGAACTCCGACCGGGCGCAAGGGCGGACTTCATCACCATCCCATTCAGCGGTGCGGCATCCGATGCGATCGAAGCCATTGTCGAAAATCGAGTCCCGCCCGCGGCGGTCTATTTAAACGGTCAAAGCGCGTAGTCGCCGGAATATTTCTCGAGGGAAAGGTTGCCGAGTTGCGCGGCGCACTGATCAATTTTCCGGGCGCTGTTCTCGAAAAAATCCATCGCGCCAAGAAACGGAATCGCCTGCGGAAAAGTGACCTCGCCCGCCAGATAGCGCTGCCGAAGACTGCGAAGCGGCTCCTCGAGCCTTTGAAAAATATCGAGCTGTGAAGCGGGCATCGTGCCGCGATGCCCGCTCGTAAACGCTTCCTCCAATTTCAGCAACGCCTCCTGGCAGGCCTTCTCGATGAAATCCACATCCGCCGCGAGCGGCTTCCAGAGCTCCGCGGGAATTTCCAGCTGCGCCCGTTTGCGCGCGGAGAGAATGCTGTAGCCCAGACGTTGCGCGCAGTGGAGCAGATCGATCAGCCTTTTGCTTTCGCCTTTCGGGTATTCCGGCGTGGTCGTCACATTGATCCACGCGGCTGCCTCGGGCGGAATGAGTGCAATGCGATCCTGCAGTCGCGAGGATTCCTTTTCGTCCACTTTTCCAAGCAGCGCGCGGCAGCAGGCGAAATATTCCGCGAACAACCTGCAGATCTCGCGTTGCGGCAGGAGCGGCCAGAGCAGGCGCTGCACGAGGGATGAGAGAATGAGCGCAAGGACGACGCCGAAGTAGCAGTTGAAAATCGCCTGGGCATCCACAGGGTTCTGCGGATTCATGCTGATCGTTCCCACGAAGAAGAGCATGCCGCATTGCGCGTAGAGCGAGATGCCGCCCTGGCTGGCGATGACGTAGCCGAGCAGGAAAAGCCCGATGAGCAGAAACATGTTCATCGCGAAGTAGTCGGAGAGGAACGGAGTGATCACGAAAAGGAGAGCGGCATAGACAAGGCCGGCGACCGCGACGCGGATGACGTAGGTGAACGTGCGGCGGTCACCTTCGCCGCCGGGATACATGCGCGACATCGCAGTGCAAAGCCACGCTGCGAAGGGCAGCGTCGCGCCACCGGGCGGGTTGAGCCAGTTGACGTAGAGCAGGGCGAGGGTTGCGGTGATGCCGCCCTTGATGCCGTTGCGAATCCAGTAGGAGTCGAGCTGGAACACGGCCGGTTTTCCCGCTGATCCGGGAGGCGTGATGACCTCGCGAAGCGCGTGAATCTCCCACAGGCACTCGCGAAGCACGCGCAGCCGCTCCGCGAGATCGCGCAGCGCCACATAGTGCGCCGAGAAATCCATGGCTTCCTGCAGGGGGATGCTTTTGGTGGCGCCCTGCTCGCGAACCTCCAGCAGGCGCCGGTCGCATTCGTCGAAGGCCGATTGGAAGTCCGCGTTGATTTTCGAAAGGTCGTCGCGCGTGGAAAGCTCGTCGAACTCCCGCTCGAGTTGCTCGTGAATATTTTGCAACTCGCCGGCGACCAGGTCGCGATACCGGGATTTGCTGGGGAGCCGCTGGCCGAGGCTCACGGCGGCCTCGAAGCAGGCTCCCAGCTCACCGATCATGCGCATTCCGATTGGCAATCGCGCACGGAAATACTGGCTCTCCCGCTGGCCGTAGCGAACGAGCAATCGCAGGGCGTTCATGCGCGTGGAGAAGCTGATTTCGAGTTTTTGGATTTCGGGCTCCATCGCGCCCGACGCGTCGCATTCCAGCAGCATGCGGCCGCGGCTGATCGCGATCCGGCCGGCGTCGCGCAAGGCGGAGCGAAAGTTTTTTCTGAATTCCACGCGCGCATATCGAGGCCAGAGGACGCTGGTCACGACCATGGATGCCACGATGCCGACACCGATTTCCTCCACGCGCGCGGAACCGATCCTCCATACCTGCGACGGATCCGTCATCGTGTCGTTAACCACGACGATCATGGTGAGAGCGCTCAGGAAGAACGCGTAGGGGTAGAAATTCCCGCCGAACATTGCGGTGCCAAAGGCCGCGACCACGAAGCAGCCCGCCATCACGAAGAGAGGCTGGTCGCCGTGGCAGCCGACGAGCCAGATGCCCAGGAGCGCGCCGACCACCGTGCCGATGCCGCGCAGGACGGATTTTTCCGCGATCGCCCCGACGTATTGCGCGAGCGTGAGCACGACGACCGTGAAGATGCACCAGCCGGGGCTGCCAAGGTGCTGCCAGAGCGCGTAGTAAAACGCGAGCATGCCGGCTATGGCCATTTTCAGGCCCTGGCGGACGGCGACGTTCTCGAACCAGCGCGGAGGACGCTCAGCAATCGGTGCGAGGGATGCCACGCCGCACATCCAAGGTCGCCACAAAGCTTGCGCCAACCAAAAAAATCGAAGAAACAGCAACCGATGTCTTATTTCCTGAACGCGCAAATTGACGTTCTGGGATTGTTCCTGCCGTGGTGGCTCGTCATCGGCGTGATCGCGTATCTGCTCGCGTGGGTTATCGTGACCATCCTCGAGCGCTGCCATCTCACGCGACACATCTGGCACCTGCCATTGTTTTTTGTCGCGCTTGTGGTGCTCCTTTATTCCACCATAGGCCTCGCCCTCGCTCCATGAAGGACAGCTACAAATACGCGGTTACAATCGTGGTGGTCGCGCTCGCGGCAGCCTCGATGTGGCTGCTCTACAAGCGCTATGCGGAATATCCGTGGACGCGCGACGGCCAGGTGCGCGCAAACATCGTCGGCATCGCACCGCGCGTGGCGGGGCCGATCATCAACATTCCGATCAAGGACAACCAGCCCGTCAAAAAAGGCGATCTGCTTTTCGAGATTGATCCTTCCACGTTCAAGGCCGCGGTGGACAACTCTTCCGCGAAAATGCAGCAGGCTGCGGCCGCTGAACTCGAGGCTCAGCAAAATCTCGAGCGCCAGAACGCGCTTTATAAGACGAACGTCGTGGATATCCAGGCTCTCCAGGACGCGCAGGACGATTACGCCTCCGCCGCTGCTGACACCGCCGCCGCCAGGGCGCAACTCGAGACCGACCAGCTCAATCTCGGCTACACGAAAGTCTTCGCGCCGGTGGACGGTTACCTCACCAACGTGAACACGAGCAAGGGCACCTACGTGAACGTCGGCCAGCAGTTACTGGCGCTCGTGGACGCGAGTTCGTTCTGGGTCGCGGGATATTTCAAGGAAACGCAGATTTCGAAAATCCAACCCGGCGACAGGGCGAAGCTCGCGCTGATGGGGCACGGTTCGCAGACGTTCGAGGGCGTGGTGGAGAGCACGGGATGGGCGGTATTCATCCAGGAC
>JBOHXO010000319.1:0-7952 GCA_050737475.1 Chthoniobacterales bacterium | reverse complement strand
GTGTAGGGGTAGGCCCAGTGCTGGTCGTCGGCGGTCTGGTGCTCGGTGACGACCTTGTTGATATTCGACGCATCAATGGCGAAGAGATCGGACTTCTCGAGACTCTTCACGAATTCGTCAATCACCTTGGTTTGATTGGGATTGTCGAAATAGAGGCCGTGGATTTCGAGGGCATCAATGGCGGGCGAACCCTGGCGCTGGACGGCGGGGCTCGTCGGCCCCGTGGTCGTGCCGGCCGTCGCCTTCTCGCCGCCGACAGTGATGCTCTTGCCGCTGGCGAGCGGAGAGAGTTTTGTGATCCAGATGTAACGTGCGGGGAGATTGGCGCTGAGTTCGTCCAGGATGTCCGCCCAGATTTCGCGTTCACGCGCGGCGTTGAGCAGCGGCGAGGCGATGGCCTCGACGCCGTCCTGCGTGCGCTTGAGGTCGTCGAACGCACGGGCCTTGCCATCGAGCTTGGAGATGTCGGCGTTCACGCCCTGAAGCACCTGGTCCTCGACGGACGCGGCCTTCGAGAAATAGACCCAGCACTGCGCGAGCAGGAGGAAGAGACAGGCGGTGGCGGCGATGAGGTAGGGCTTGCGCTTTGAAAGCGTTTGCGCGGCGACGACGGTGGGCGGGCGCAGGTTGATCTCGATCGGGCAGTTGCCGAGTTCGCGCAGGGCGAGGCCGACCACTTCGCCGGCGGCATGCGCCTTCGAGGTGAGCAGGTCGGCGTCCACGGTCGGGCCGATGATGACGTTGCTGAACGGGTTGAAAAACTCGACGGGGATCTGCAGCTTCTCGCTGAAGAATTCGAGCATGTAGGGCATGCTCACGGCGCCGCCGGCGAGATAGATGCGCAGCGGCTGGGTGCCATGCTGGTTCGCGCGATAGAAGCTGATGGAGCGGGCGATCTCGGCGTGGAGTCGGGTGAGGGTGGTGCGCGCGAGCTTGGAAATACGGGCCAGCACCTCGTCCTCGGGATCGGCATACGCGCCGCCGAGGCTCACGAAGCCTTTTTCCTTTTTCATGAGTTCCGCGGCCTCGATGGGCTGGTGGAACTCCTTCGCAATGGCGGCGGTGATGGTGTTGCCGCCCACGGGAATGCTGCGTGAGAACGACCGGTCGCCCTCGACGAAAAGCAGGTTTGTGGTGCGCGCGCCTATATCAATGACCAGCGAGCAGCCCTCGGCCTGGGGATAGCTGTAGTGGAAGGCGTTGAGCAGCGACATCGGCGCCACATCAATGATCTGCGGCGTGAAGCCCGGCGTCTCGACGGCCTTGTTCACGGCCTCGAGCGTGTCGGTCTTGATGGCGAGCAGCACGACGTTCAGCTTGCTGTCCACCGGCTGGCCGAGCGGCTGGTAGTCCCAGACGACTTCGTCAATGGGGAAGGGAACGTTTTGCTGCGCCTCGAAGGCGATGATCTGGTTGAGATCGTCGGCGGTGGTGACGGGCAGCGAGAGATAGCGGGCGAAGACGGACTGCGAGGGCAGCGCGTAGCTTGCGTCGCCGCTGGTCACGTTGGCCGATTTCTTCAACTCGGCAATCGCGACTTCGAGCTGGCCGGGCCGGGAGGCGTCGGCGCCGGGATCGGCGAGGAGTTCGGTGAACTGGAGCTGGTCCAGGGTGAGGGAGCCGTCTGGGGACGTGTGGAACTCTGCAAGGGCCACGGTCTGCATGCCCAGGTTCAGCACGCGGATGCGGGTCGGGGAGGACATTCGGAAGGAACGGGTCGGTTAAAAAGTGAAGTGGTGGGTTACTGGGCGCCCTTGGCTTTGACGGCGTCGAAGTAATCGTAGAACAGCGGCGCGAAGGGCGTCTGATCCTTGCTCAGCACGAGGCCTCCGGGGCCCTGCGGCAGTTGCTGCCACCACTGCGAATGACCCTTGCCGTCGCCGGTGCTTAATTCTCCCGCGAGGGCTCCCTGGATCTTGACCTGAACACCAATGGCTCGCGTCGCCGCGCTGATGGTGGCCGGAGCCCTTCCGCCGAACATGCTGCGCAGCGTCTGCGGGCTGACGAGGGCGACCGAGTGGTGCACTTCGTTGCCAGGCACGACGCCGGTGTGGGTGACGCTGCCGGTGAGCAGGGTGCCCTGAGGCGTCGCCCTCGATTTGTTGTCGAGGAGAATGTAGTAATCGACGGTGATCTCGCTCGGCGGGGGAGTATTGAGCTTCCACGTGTAGGTATATGCCACCTCGACCCAGAGCCAGTCCTGGCTCGCGGCCTTTCGTTGCGGCCCGATGCCGATGTTGAACTCCGGCGTCTTTTCGAGCGTCGGGCTAATGGCTGTGATTTTGATCGGCGAGTTCGCAGGGGTGAACTGCGCCTGGGCGAGGCAGGCGGCCGAGAGGAGCAGAAGGGCCGGGAGAAAGCGTCTGGTCATGTTCCGAGAATGAAGAATTTGTTGAGAGGGATGTGACACACTAGGGGAACGCGAGGATTCAAGGCAACAGCTTCTTGCAACCGCCGCCGATTTTTTCGCGGAAGGAGTTACACACGGTCGCGGAAGTAATCAATCGTGCGCACGATGCCGTCCTCGAATTCCACCACGGGCTCCCAGCCGAGCAGGCGCTTCGCGAGGCTGATGTCGGGCTGGCGCACCTTCGGATCGTCCTCGGGGAGCGGCTTGAATTCCATCTCCGCGCTCGTGCCGGTGATACGGATGATGTGCTGCGCGAATTCCTTGATCGTCATCTCGCGCGGGTTCCCGATGTTCACGGGCTCGTGGTAATCGCTCATCATCAACTTGAAGATTCCGTCAATGAGATCGGTGCAATAGCAGAAACTGCGTGTCTGCGATCCGTCGCCAAAAATCGTGAGCGGCTGGTTCGTGAGCGCCTGCCCGATGAACGCCGGCACCACGCGGCCGTCGCGGAGCCGCATGCGCGGACCGTAGGTATTGAAGATGCGGATGATGTGAGTGTTCATCCCGTGGTAGCGATGGTAGGCCATCGTCATTGCCTCGGCGAAGCGCTTGGCTTCGTCATACACGCCGCGGGGGCCGATGGGATTCACGTTGCCCCAATAGTCCTCCTTCTGCGGATGCACGAGCGGATCGCCGTAGCATTCCGAAGTCGAGGCGAGGAAGAACGCCGCGCCCTTTTCCTTCGCGAGGCCGAGCGCGTTGTGCGTGCCGAGGGAACCGACCTTGAGCGTCGGGATCGGCAGCTCGAGATAATCAATCGGGCTCGCGGGGCTGGCGAAGTGCCAGACGTAATCCACCCTGCCGGGCAGGTAGATGAAGTCGGTGACGTTGTGGTGGATGAATTTGAAATCCACGTTGCCCGCGAGATGCTCGATGTTCGCGGTGCTGCCGGTGATGAGATTATCTATCGCGATGACCCGGTGGCCTTCCGCGAGGAGCCTATCGGTGAGGTGGGAGCCGAGGAATCCGGCGCCCCCGGTGACGACGCTGGTCGGCTTCGTAGTGACTTCGGGCATGGGGTGGTTTGTCTATGCGCAACGCCCGGCGTGAGGCGAGAAAAAACGTGGGGAGAGTTGAAGTGTTGAATGGTTAAAAAAGTTGAAGAGTTGAAGTTGGGGCCTCTTCGGCTCCTCAACTTTTCAACTCTTTAACTTTTCAAACGGCGCGCGCAGCGTCCCTATTTCGCGCCCATTCCGAACAGAACCACCGGCGCCGTGCGCAGCAAAATCCAGAAGTCCAGCGCGAGCGACCAATTATCAATGTATTCAAGATCCATGCGCACCCAGTCGGTGAATTCCGTCACCTTGTTGCGCCCGCGCACCTGCCACAGGCACGTGAGTCCCGGCCGCATGCTGAGCCTACGCCGGTGCGCCATCGTCTCGAATTTCTCGACTTCGTAAACGGGCAGCGGGCGCGGCCCCACGATGCTCATGTCGCCGAGCACGACGTTCACGAGCTGCGGCAGTTCATCAATGCTCGTCTTGCGCAGCCAGCGGCCGAACGGCGTCACGCGCGGGTCGTCATCGATCTTGAACACCGGCCCGCTCATCACGTTGAAGCGCACGAGTTCGTCGCGCTGCATCTCGGCGTTCGTGTGCATCGAGCGGAACTTATACATTGTGAACGGCCGCCCGTGCCGCCCCGCGCGCCGCTGTTTGAAAATTGCCGGGCCCGGCGACGTAAGCTTGATCACCAGCGCCACGAGCAGCAGGAACGGCGAGATCACGATGAGCCCCGCGAACGCCGCGGCGCGGTCGAACAAACTTTTCACGAGCAGCGCCCACGAGATGTCCGGCGTCGTGCGGAAGACCAGCATCGGCCGCCGCGCGAACACCTCATACGTCGGCCGCGCGATGGACGTGCGCACGAAATCCGCGCACAGCCACGCCTCCACGCCCTCGAGTTCGCACGCCTCGATCGCCTTTTGCACCACGTCGAGTTCGATGTGGCTGAACGCCAGAAGCACGCGCCCGACCGACGTGCGATGCACCGCATCCACGAGCGGCGTCATGTCGCTGCTGGACAGTTCCACGCGCTCGACGACCGTGATCTCCATGCGCTGGCCCGGCGTGAAGCCGCTCTCGATCTCGTCCATTTTTTCCGACTCGCCGACGAGCAGGATGCGCTCGCCCACCGCGCCGCGCCGCAGCGTGCGTTTGTAAATGGCGGTGACGAGATGTTCCTTCGCGATCAATACCGCAGGCGCCGCGAGCACGAAAAAAATAATCACCGACCGGCTCGGCAGCGAGAGCTTGAGCAGGAACGCGCTGGTCGCGAGCAGCACCGTGAGCCAGATGCCGGCCCGCGTGATTTGCGACAACGATTTCAACAGCGTCTTCTCGAGCGGGTATTGATAATACCCCTGCATCTCGAGCAGGAACGGCCCGAACGGCACGATCACCGCGAGCGCCCACCAGAAATATTTGAACTCCGGAATTTCCGGCGAGCTGTCGAGGCTCAGGATGCCGTTGAATCGCAGCCAGTGGCACAGCCAGAAAGTCACCCCGAGCAGCGCGGCATCGGCGAGCTCGTTGAGTTGAAGGTTGATTTCCTGTTTGCGCGCTAACATAACGGCGGCCTTTCCCGCCAGGGAACGTCTAGGTAAGTTAGCACCGATGAAGCGTCAAAGGAAAACCCGGTTGAACACCGGCCGTGCGAATGTCGTGGGCATCGCGGAGACGCCTGCCGCGCTCGGTCTCGCCGCCGACCTGCCGCCCGGCACGCTCGACGCCATCGAGCTGCGCCTCGATGCCTTCGATTCCGCGCCGGCCGCCGACGGATTGCGGCTCCCGCTCATCGCCACCGCGCGCAGCCCGAAGGAGGGCGGAAAAAACAATCTCACGGCCGGCGAACGCGCCTCGCGCTACCTCGCGCTGCTCGATCACGCCGCGGCCATTGACGTGGAACTCGCCTCGCGCGGCGAAATGAAATCCGTGCTCGCCGCCGCACGCGCCGCCGGCTGCAAAATCATTCTCTCCGTCCACGATTTCAAGGGCACGCCGTCCGGCCTGCGCACGCTCCAACGCAAGGCCGCCGCCGCCGGCGCGGACATTTTCAAGATCGCCGTCACTCCGCGCACCGCGGGCGAATTCGCTGCGTTGCTCGCGCTGCTCGACGATCCGCCGCTGCCCACGTCCGTGATGGGCATGGGTCGTCTCGGCAAGGCCTCGCGCATCGCCGCGATGGCCTGCGGATCGGTATTGAACTACGGCTGGCTCGAACGCCCGAATGTCGCCGGCCAGTGGTCCGCCGCCGAGCTGCGCGCGTTCGCGCCGTGAGCCAGCAGGCGATCCTCGCGCTCCCCGCAACGTCGGCGTTTCTTTACGTCCTCGCGGCGCTGTTCATCAAAAAGGCGATCACCGCCGGCTGCCGGCAGGGGCACGTGAATATCGTCGTCAACCTGCTGCCCGCGGTCGTCTTTCAATTGCTCTGGCTGCGCGCGGACGGCGTGAACTGGTCGCACGCATGGATGCCCGCCGTCACCGCCCTCACGTTTTTTCTCGGCCAGATTTTCACGTTTCTCGCGCTGCGCAACGGGGAGGTTTCCGTCACCACGCCGCTGCTCGGCACGAAGGTCGTGTTCACCGCGGTCCTTGGCGCCATGCTGCTCGGGCAGGCGCTGACGCTGCGCTGGTGGCTCGGCGCGCTGGCGTGTTCGCTCGGCGTGATGCTCGTCACCGGCGCGACATTGCGCTCACTTCTTCCGCGGTTGCGGCGACGCGATGCGATGTTCTCGCTCGGCGCGGCGGCGGCGTTCGGGCTCACGGATGTGCTCGTGCAGCACTGGACGCATTTCCTCGGCGTGCCGGCGTTTGTGGCGCTCATGTTTGGAATCACCGGAGTGATCGTGCTCGTTGTTTTTCTACCCGGCGCAGGCAGGGCGATGCCGCGTGCCGGGATTGCTCCGCTGCTTTCCGGCACGGGTTTATACACGCTGCAGATTTTTGGAATGGCGGTCGCGCTCGGCCTGCACGAGAGCGCCACGGCGGTCAACATCGTCTATGGCTCGCGGGCGGTGTGGAGCGTGGCGCTGGCATGGATGCTGGCGCGATTGCTGCATGCGGAGGAGGCCCGCGACCCGCGCGACGTGATGCTGCGCCGTCTGGCGGGCGCGCTGCTCATTTTCGGCGCGGTGCTGGCGGTGTTGATCTGAGGAAAGCAGGAGGGCAGGAAAGGAATTCCAGCCATTTCCGTTTTCCTGCTTTCCTGCTTTCCTTGGAGATTCATGACTTTGTTTTTCGAAAAAATCCGCTCCGGCGCGGAGCTTGATGGCAGCGACGTTGCTGCGGTATGCGCGTTCCTGCTCGACGAAAACGAGCCGGTGGAATCGCGCGCGGATTTGTTGCGCGCGCTGGCGGCGAAGGGCGAGACGCCGGCGGAGATCGCGTGGTTTGTGCGCACGCTGCTTGCGCACGCGCGGAAAATTGAAATCCGTGCGGACGGCGCGCCGCTGATGGATGTGTGCGGCACGGGCGGCGACAAGCAGGGACTGTTCAACATCTCGACGGCGGTGATGTTCGTCGTGGCGGCGTGCGGTGTGCGCGTGGTCAAGAGCGGCAACCGCGGCGTGACTTCGAAGAGCGGCGGCGCGGATGTGCTCGAGGCGCTTGGCGTGCGGATCGAACTCGAGCCTGCGCGCGCGGCGGCGGTGCTGGACGACGCGGGGTGCGTGTTTCTTTTTGCGCCGTTTTATCATCCCGCGTTCAAGGCCGTCGTTCCGGTGCGCAAGCTGCTCGCGGAGCGCGGCATCACCACGATTTTCAACAAGCTCGGTCCGTTGCTCAACCCCGCGAATCCGCCCTTTCAACTCGCCGGTGTTTTCGATCCCGCGATGATCGGGACCTACGGCGCGGTGTTTGCGGAGCTGGGCCGCAAGCGGGCCTGGGCGGTGCATGGAGAAACGCCGAGTGGCGGGCTGGACGAAATGTCCACGCTGGGCGAAACGGAAGTTTGTGCTGTGGAAAACGGCGCTCTCACGAATTGCGCGCTCGATTCGGCGGACTTCGGAATTCGCAGGCCGGAGCTTGCGGAGCTGGTCGGCGGGAGTGCGGCTGAAAATGCCGCAAAGCTCGAGGCGTTGCTGCGCGGAAAACTGCCCGGTGCAGTCGAGGATATGGTGCTGTGGAATGCTGCGGGCGCGCTGGTCGTGGCGGGTGTTTGCGATGATGCGGCGGGCGGGCTCGAACGTGCGCGCGAAGCGATTCGTTCCGGCGAAGCTGCGGCCAGGCTGGATGCCCTGCGCGCGGCGACTGCAGCGCGCTCGTGAATGGTGGCGCGGCGACTGACGTGCGCTCGTGAATAATGGCGCGGCTGCTTAATTTCTGCGGCGGCGCATGAAGGCGATGGCGAAGAGGCCCATGCCGACGGCGGCGCCCCAGGTGGAGGGCTCGGGGATGGCGGTATAAACGAGCATGAGGTTGGAGCCGGAGATGCCGACGCCGAAGGTGCCGATGTGGGGATTTGTGAAGTGGGAGGCATCCACGGTGAATTTGTCGCCGGTGAAGCCGCTGATGACGCCGGAGGCGCTTGCGATGATCCA
>JBOHXO010000318.1:0-1701 GCA_050737475.1 Chthoniobacterales bacterium | reverse complement strand
GTCCTTGTCAATGCGCCAGATCGTGCCGTAGTTGTTCGCGGCGCTTTCGCTCGTGGTGCCGTAGATTCGTCCGTCGCTGCCCTCGAGCACGGTGCCGACGGAAGCCTTGCCCTCGGTGGCCATGGAGAACGCGTGGAGCTGCTGGAAGCTGGAGCCGCCGGCGTCGGGGTCCATGCGAAAGATGCCGCCGGCGGTGCCGCCGGTGCCGCTGTAGGTGGTGCCGTAGAGCTTGCCGTCGGAGGCCTGGATGAGGCCGCTGCAGCAACGGTCGCCATCCACGGCGGGAAGGAACGCGACAAGGACTTCGAAATTCGCTCCGCTCTTGTCCATGCGCCAGAGGGTGCCGCCATTGTTCGTGCCGCCGAAGGGGCAGGCGCCGTAGAGCTTGCCGTTGGTGGCTTCGATGATAGGGGATGTATTGCCTCTGCCGCTGGTGGCGCTGGCGAATTGGAGCAGTGGGACGTAGCCGCTGCCGTCCGCATTCATGCGGTAGATCGCACCGTTGGTGTTGAGCCCGCCGGACGAAGCAATGCCGTAGACCTTGCCGTCGGACGCGAGGATGGGAGCGGACACAAGGAAGCTGCCCTCCGTGGCGGATGTGGTCCTTTTCAGAATCGTGAGGGTCTGCGCATGAGCGATGCCGAGCGCGGCGAAGAGAAGGAATGATAGCACGGTGAGCGACGTCTTCATTTTGGGAGGCGGTTGGTTATGCTTGGGGGGCATAGCGCACGGTGGCTGGCGGTTCACCTGCGGATAGTGGCTGGCCCGACTGTCGCGAAATCTAGACGCGCGCCCAAGCGCTCGCAACTTCGCAGTGCAATATTTTCGGCACAAGCCGACCGGTTGTTGCTGCCGTAAAGCGCTAGCTGGCCGATTCGTCCGCCACCTGCGCCTCGACCTTGAGCCGGAGCGCGTTCAGGCGGATGAAGCCGGTCGCGTCGCCCTGGTCGTAAGCCTTGGTCGGGTCGGCCTCCATCGTCGCGATGTGCGGATTGTAAAGCGACACGGGGCTGCGGCGGCCGGCGGCGATGATGTTGCCCTTGTAGAGCTTCACGCGCACGTCGCCGGTGACGTTTTTCTGCGACTCGGTGACGAGCGCCTGGATGGCCTCGCGCTCGGGCGCGAACCAGAAACCGTTGTAAACGAGCGTCGCGTATTTCGGGATGAGCGAGTCGCGCAGGTGCATTACCTCGCGGTCCATCGTGAGGCTCTCCATCTGCCGGTGCGCGAAGTGCAGGATCGCGCCGCCGGGCGTCTCGTAAACGCCGCGCGACTTCATGCCGACGAAGCGATTCTCGACCATGTCCACGCGGCCGACGCCGTGTTTGCCGCCGAGTGCGTTGAGTTTTTTCATCACGCCGAGCGGATTCAATTTCTCGCCGTTCACGGCTACGCAGTCGCCCGCGGCGAACGAAAGCTCGACATATTCCGCCTCATCCGGCGCGTCCTCGGGCGCGACCGACAATTTGAACATGCCCTTGTTTTCCTCGGCGCTCGCGTCGAACCACGGGTCCTCGAGGATGCCGCTCTCATACGAAATGTGCAGGAGATTGCGGTCCATCGAATAAGGCTTCTTCGCGCTCGCCTCGACATTGATGCCGTGCGCCGCGCAGTAATCAATCATCTCGGTGCGACCGGGAAATTGCTCGCGGAACCGCTCCTGCCGCCACGGCGCGATGACTTCGAGCGACGGTGCGAGCG
>JBOHXO010000317.1:0-5223 GCA_050737475.1 Chthoniobacterales bacterium | reverse complement strand
GGCGAAATCCTCTCCGAAGGCACGCTCGTCATCGGCAAGAACGCCGAAGTCCGCGGCGAAGTGAAGACCAAGTCCGTGACCGTTCACGGCACTGTTTTCGGCAACATCACCGTCACTGAGAAAGCCGAGCTGAAATCCAGCTCGCAGCTCACCGGCGACTTGAAGGCGACGCGCATCATCATCGAGGAAGGCGCGACTTTCATCGGCAAGTCCGAGGTCACTCCGAACAAATCCACGATGAAGCAGCCGAGCACAAGTTCGGTGCCCGTCGAACCTCGCAAGCAGCCGGTCCCGGCCTAGCCGAGGCACCGGCCAACGACGGCCGCAATGTTCGGGGGCATCCGCAAAGTTCCCACGACGTGTCCGCACTGCGGCCACGTTCAGCAGGAGCCTGCAGGGCTGATCTCGACATATTGCCGCGGATGCGGCGATCACTACGCCGTCCGGCGCGAAGCCCCGCCCATCGCGGCGCAGAAGCCTTCGCTGCCGCAGCGCGTTCGCGAAAAAATCATCCCGCGCCAGCCGCATCGCATCGCGTGCCACGAATGCGGCCACGAACATGCCGCGACGACGCACGCGGAAAGCACCGCCTGCCCGGCGTGCGGCGCAAACATCGAACTGCGCGACATCGAGATTCTCGGCCACAGCACGCGCATCGTTCACACGCGCGGCACGGTTCACGTCGGTCGCGAGGGATTTTTGAACTCGACCCGCATCGTGTGCGGCAGCGCTTTCGTCGAGGGCCGCATCGCCGGCAGGATCACTTGCGAAGGCACGCTGCGCCTGCGCGGCCACGGCATATGCCGCGCGCAGATCACGACAAAAACGTTGATCATTGATCGAGGCGCCTCGTTGTATTTTCCCTCCACGCTGCACGTCGGCGAAGTCCTGATTCGCGGCCGCGTCGAGGCCGATGTCGAATGCACGGGCACGTTGCACATCGGCCGCTACGGCGGACTCGAGGGCGACATCCAGGCGCGCTCAATGATCGTGGACAAAGGCGGCTTCTACGCAGGCGAGGTGCAGGTCGCAACGAGCATCAGTCGTCCCGAGGAATCCCCGCGCGACGATCGCGAATTACGCGTGCTGCCGGCGTGGCAGACGCGACTGGCTTTCGGCTGAATTCTACGGAGCCGGGGGAACAGGAGCCATTGGCTGCTGCGATGCGGCGACGGGCTCCATGGATTCGAGCGACTGAAGCGTGGGCGCCGCGGCGCGCGTGGCGATGCTTTCCGGGAATGTCCTGGAAAGTTCAATGTAGGTTTTCAACGCGTCCTGGCGATGCCCCTGCGCGGATTTCATCTCGGCCTCGATAATCAACGCGAATGGCGCGACAAAGGATTTTGAATCGGTCTGCGCGACGGCACCCAGTGCGTCCTCGGCTGCATCAACCTTGCCTGCGAGCGCGGTGTTGATCGCGGCGGCGACTTTCGCGAGCGGCGCCAGCGGATGCCTGGGCTGGGTCTTCACGAAATGATCGAGCACCTGGTTGGCCTCGTCGTATTTCTTTTCGGCGCGCAGCGATGCCGCGAGAAGGAGCGATGCATCGCCCGCGAGCGGCGAGGACGGATACTTCTCGACGATCGCGCGGTAGTCGGCGGCGGTCTTCGCGGCGCCGTAGGCGGCCGTGGCCGCGGTAGCCTGCGCGTTCGAATAAATCAACCAGCCGAAGACGGCTGCAATGATTGCGATGAAGGCGACCACGCCGGCAATGATCATGCCCTTGTGCTGTTCCCACAGCATTTCGAACGAGTCAATTTCGTAGACCGGCTCGTCGGAGGCGACGGGCACTGTGTAGGGATTTTTTGCGGACTTCACGGGATGCAAATCAAGCTCCGACCTGTGCGCGGGCCTCTTCGGCGAGCGCAGTGCTGAGGTAACGTTCGCCGGTCGAGCAGGCGACGGTGACAATTAATTTTCCGGCGTTCTCGGGACGCTTCGCGAGTTCGATCGCGGCGTGGACATTCGCGCCGGTGCTGATGCCGACGAGCATGCCTTCCTCCTTCGCGAGGCGACGCGCCATGGCAAAAGCGTCGTCGTTGCTGACGGTGAGGACTTCGTCCACGATGCCGAGGTGCAGGTTGTTCGGCACGAAGCCTGCGCCGGTGCCCTGGATCTTGTGCGGGCCGGGTTTCACGGGCTCGCCGGCGCGTGTTTGCGTAATGACGGGAGAATCCTTCGGCTCGACGGCGACGGCCTTGAAGCTGGCCTTGCGCGGTTTGATGACCTCGGCGACGCCGGTGATCGTCCCGCCGGTGCCGACCGCGGCGACGAGGATGTCCACCTTGCCGTCGGTGTCGCTCCAGATTTCCTCGGCGGTCGTCTTTGCGTGGATCGCGGGATTCGCGGGGTTGTTGAACTGCTGCGGCATCCATGCGTTCGGCGTTTCCTTGACGAGTGCCTCTGCCCTCGCGATGGCTCCTTTCATTCCCTCCGCGCCGGGCGTGAGCACGAGCTTCGCACCGAGCATTGCGAGCAGCGTGCGGCGCTCGAGGCTCATCGTCTCGGGCATCGTGAGAATCAATTTGTAGCCCTTTGCGGCGGCGACGAATGCCAGCGCGATGCCGGTGTTTCCCGACGTGGGCTCAACGAGGACGGTGTCCTTGTTGATAAGTCCCTTCGACTCGGCGTCCTCGATCATCGCCATGCCGATGCGGTCCTTCACGCTGCCGAGCGGGTTGAAAAATTCGCACTTGAGAGCGATCGTCGCAGGCAGGCCCTCGATGACGCGGTTGAGTTTCACGAGCGGAGTGCGTCCGACAGTTTCGACGATGTTGTTGTAGATGCCCATGTGGCGTGTGGGGTGGTGAATTGGGAGTGGCAGGCTACACAACGTCACTTGCCCGGGCAAAGGCTTTCTTCTAGATTGCCGCATGCCAGCCACCCTCTCCCCCAGCGACATCAAAACCCGCCTTGAAGACGTGCCCGAATGGAAGCTTGTTGTGGACGACAAGCGTGTCGAAGGCGACTCCATCGTGCGCACATTCACCCTCGGCAACTTCGTCGAGGCCGTCGAATTCGTGAACCAGCTCACCGAACTCGCCGAGGACGCGAATCACCATCCCGACGTGGATATCCGCTGGAACAAAGTCACGCTGCGCCTCTCGACCCACAGCAAGGGCGGCCTCACGAAAGCCGACTTCGACCTCGCCGCGCAGATTGACATGCTCTGAGCAAAATTCCGCTGATCAAAATCATGGAGCACATGGAGATCATGGAGTTTGCGAAAAAGGAATTTCTCCATGTCCTCCATGCTCTCCATGGTGAATCTCTCCGCCACCGCACTTGACAATGCGGCGCGCGCATCGCTTCATCTCCGCCAGCGGAGTGTCTCCGCCATTGCTCTTTCAACCAATCCGGCGGCCTAGGGAAGCGGGGTGAAATTCCCCCACTGTCGCGCAACGGTTCAAAGTCCGATCACGAACCGCCGGAGAAAACCGCACTGCCCTGAGATGGGCGGAACGCCGCGAAAGCGTTTGTGCCGGGGGAGGTCCTATGGGCTGTCCTCACGAACAACCCGCACACCACAAAAGGACCATGTTGAAACTTCGCCACTTCCGGCATGCTGCGCTCGCAGCACTCGCCGCCATCACATTCATCGCCGCCGCGCGCGGACAGGCCGTCACCGGCTTCTCCGACCTCAATTTCTGGGGCAGCGGGCCGAACCGCTCCGCACTCGTCATCAATTGGAGCGACGGCAAATCCAACCAGACCATCGCGTGGGGCTACTCGTGGAGCGGCGCCACCACGGTCGCGGACATGCTCTTCGCCCTCGTAAATGCCGACCCCCGGCTGTTCGCCCGGATTGACAGCGCCACGCAATTCGGCCCCGGCATCTTCGGCATCGGCTACGACACGAACGGCAATGGCTCGTTCTCCGTAATCGGCGCGCAGGACACGCTCGGGAATCCCACCACACCGGTGTTCACATCCGGCATCTCGAACATGAACACCAACCCGAATACCACGCAGGCACCACTCTCCTCGACGACCGCCGCGCCCGGCGACGCGGCCGATCACTATCTCGAGGGCTGGTTCGACAATGGATTTTGGGAACTCCTCAACGGCACCGTCGCTCCGACTTATCCCGTCACGTGGACGTCCAGTTTCGACGGCGCGAGCGGCACCATGCTCGTCAATGACGGCTGGTTCGCGTTAAGCATCACCGATCCGGATTTCAACTCACACATCCCCGGCCCGGCCATGGCGGCCCCGGTTCCCGAGCCTGGTGTCATCGTGCTCCTCGCCATCGGCGCCATCGCCGTGCTCGCTCATGTCAAAACGCGCGTTCACGCTGCTTGAGCTTCTCATCGCCGTCGCGGTGGTGGCCTTGCTCGCAATCATGGTCACCGTCGCCGGCTGGCGTGTTTATCAATCGTCGTCGCTCGCCGTCTCCGCAAACAACCTCCGCCAGCTCGCCGCCGGCGCGTCGGGATACCTCGCCGACCACCGGCAGGAATTCTGGCGCTACCGCGAAAATACTCCCGGCGGCGGCGTGCGATGGTGGTTCGGATTGGAGCCCGCATCCTCGTTCGGCGCCGGCGAAGGCAATCGCACGTTCGACGCCACGCAAGGCCCGCTCGGCGCCTACATCCCCGCCGCGCCGCGGCCCGACCCGAGCTTCCAGATCACCGGCCACGCCTTCAAACCCAAATACAGCTTCGGCTACATCGGCATCGGCTACAACGTGCTCCTCGCCGACTCCGCCGGCAACCGCTTGAAAGCCTGGGTCGGCGCCGGCCAGCCCGCGCGCGTTCAGGACCTCAGTAATCCCGCGCAGGTCGTCGTCTTTGCGACCTCCGCGCAGATCAATACATTCCAAAGCCCTGCAAGCAGTGCGAATCCCATGGTCGAGGAATTCTACGGCCTCGACGACGTCGAAAAAACCGTCCACTTCCGCCACGGCAAGGACGCAATGGTCGTCTTCGCCGACGGCTCGGTCGGCTTTCTGCCCTGCGATAAATCCACGCTCGACGACCGCCTGCCACGCGTCCGCATCGGCCGCTTTGCCCCCACCGGCAGCAAAAAATACCTGCGTTGACCCACACCTCCTGCTACCATCCACCGCAATGAACGATCGCACGAACCGGCCACTCTCCCTCGGCCTCTGCCTCTTCCTCGTCGGCTTCGGCGCGTTCTTCCGCGTCGTGCGTCTGGACCTTTTTCCCGCGGCGCAGAATTTCGCACCGCTCATGGCCATCGCCTGCTGCGGTGCGCTCTTCC
>JBOHXO010000316.1:0-2498 GCA_050737475.1 Chthoniobacterales bacterium | reverse complement strand
GGTTACGCTCTCCTCGGTGCATCAGGCGAAGGGGCTGGAGTGGCGGTCGGTGTTCGTGATCTGGCTGGCGGACGGGATGTTCCCGAGCTCGCGCGCGCTGGACAACGAAGAGGACGTCGAGGAGGAGCGGCGGCTGTTTTATGTCGCGGTGACGCGGTGCAAGGACGAGCTGTATCTCACGTATCCGGAGCTGCGGCTGAACGCCGGCTACGGCGAGGCTTTCCAGAGGCCATCGCGATTCATCAAGGAACTGCCCGAGGACGTTTACGAGTCGTGGGAGGTGCAGGCAGGCTTCACGCAGCTTCCGCCGAAGGATCGCGTGCAGGAAGACGACGACGACAGCATGCCCTGGTAGTGATATACTTCCGTGCTTATGAGGATTCCCGCTATCGCCTTTGCCTGCCTGACGTTATTTCCGAGCGCGAAAGCCGTTGAATTCATGTGGGCGGTGACTGGATCGGGCGGCGCTCCTTCCAGCCTGTATGCGATCAATCCGACGAATGGCCAGGCGCTGGGGCTGGTGGGCAGCACCGGCACCGTCTGTCTGTCGGGGTTGGCGATCCAGCCGGGGACGGGGGCATTGCTCGCCGCGCAGGGACAGCAGACGCCGACCGGCGCGGATTCAAAACGGTTTTACCGCATCGACAAGGCGACGGGAGCTGCGGCCGCACTGGGAACGCTGGATCCCAAGTATGCGATTTCCGATCTCGCCATGCGCGCGGATGGCACGCTTTACGCGTTTGGGATCGGGTCGACCGTCAAAAAACTGATGACGATCAATCAAGCGACGGGTGCGCCGACGGAAATTGGAAACACAAACAACATCACGAACGTGAGCCTGACCTTCGGTTCGAACGGCGTGTTGTATCTCGTGCGCACGAACGGTCTTTTCACGGTCAATCCTGCCACTGGCATGATGAGTGCGCTGGTGGCGGCTCTCAACGGCGCGACCACGCAAATTGACAACATGATGGCGACCAGTTCCAGCGGCGTGATCTATGCAGGCTTGCGAAATGGCGGCAGCACGAGCTTCTACACGCTTGATCCGACGACGGCGACGACCGTCCTTGTCGGTACCGCCGCGGGTGTCGATTTGTGCGGCATTGCTTTTGACAACGCGGGGCCGCCCACGATTTCCATCAAGGGCAAAAAGAAAATCACGACGAAAAAAACGACGGTGACGATCAAGGGCGCCGCGAGCTCGCTGCTGCCGCTCACGGTTTCCGCTCCAAAATCCAAGTCAGCGAAAGTCGTCGGAGGAAGCTGGACGATGAAAGTGAAGCTCAAGCACGGGAAAAACAGGGTGAAGCTGACGTGCACGGATGGCTTCGGGCAGTCCGCGCTGACGAAGGTGACGGTCGTTCGCGACTAGGCGAACTGCCGCCACAGCAACAGCGCCGAGATGCCCAGGCCGATGGCTGCGGCGATGTAGCGCACGGCATTTTGCGGGATGCGCTGGGCGTAGTGGGACGCGGCGAAGTAGCCTATCGTCGCGCCGGCGGTCATTACGATTGCCTCGGGCCAGACGATGAGGCCCGCGAAGATGAAATAGACCGAGGCGACGAGATTGATGAGCGCGGCGAGGATCGTCTTGAGCGCGTTCATCTCGTGGATGTCGTGCATGCCGAGGATGCCGAGCGAGGCGAGCATGAGGATGCCGATGCCCGCGCCGAAATAGCCGCCGTAGATCGCGACGAAAAACTGGAAGATGTAGGCGAACGCGATGCCGCGGCGATGGAGGAGGTCGGAGGCCTGCGCGAGCGGCTCGATGCGCACGAGCCGGCGGAAGGCGTTGTTCGCGAGAAAAAGAATCGTCGCAAAGAGCAGGAGAAACGGCACGAGCGCGGCGAAGGTTTTTTCCTGCGTGCAGGTGAGAAGCAGCGCGCCGAGCAGGCCGCCGATGGCGCTCAATATTCCGAAGCGCATCGCCAGTGGTGCGACGGCGCGCATCTGGCGGCGGTAGCCGAAGACGCTGCCGGTCATGCCGATCATGAGGGCGAGCGTGCTGGTGGCATTGGCCTGGATGGCGGGCACACCGTAGAGCAGCAGCGCGGGAAACGTGAGCACGGTGCCGCCGCCGGCCACGGCATTCATCGCGCCGGCGAGCAGGGCGGCGGCGGTGAGGGCGGCGATTTCGGCGGACGTCATTGCTGGGAGAATTTCATGCGATGGCGTGAAGCCGATGACAAATCTTTTACGAAACTCTGACTGTGCTTTGACAACCCGGCGTGCGGGCGGAGAAGATGATTCACCCCCATGAGCCTTCGTTTGAATCCGTGCCTTGCAGCGGTCTTTTTATGCCTCACGGGGGGGCTTTGCCGGGCAGCGCCGGATGCGCATGCGCTGGTTGACGAGATCCTTGCCAATCCCGGCCATTTCCAGCAGGCGTGCAGTTTTTTTGCGATCATGGATGGCCAGGAAATGCCGCTGCCCGTGAACGGTGTGCTCGCGAGGGGTGAGCATCGAATATCCACGGAGAATTTTGCGCGCCTGCGCAG
>JBOHXO010000315.1:0-2691 GCA_050737475.1 Chthoniobacterales bacterium | reverse complement strand
AACTACACCGGCATCATCGAAGGCGGCTATCGCATCCAGATCAACGGCTTCGCGTTCCTGCAGCCGTTCGCGCAATACATCTTCCAGCCGAATGGCACCGGCGCGGTTCAAAATTCCGCCGTCCTCGGCTTCTACACCGGCGTGGATTTCTAAATCGCGAGCGGCACATTCCCACCAATCCAGTCAACGCCATCCGCCAACAGCGCCGGCCGCTGTTTTCCGTGCCGCCAATTACTGGCACATTTACAGTATATTTCCGCTCGTAACCGGACCGCAGTTACTGGCTAATTACGCGTTCACCGCCGATGAATCGCTTTTTCTACTACTTGCTCGGTTCGCTCCTCGCACTCGTAGTCACGCTCGGCGCCATCTCCTTTTTCCGCGGCAGCGCAACGCCGGACGCCTCCACCGCGCCAGCGTCGGGTGCCAAAAAAACGACGCCCTCGCCGAGTCCGGGCGCGAGCCCCATGGCCAGCCTCATTGCGACTCCTCCTGCCAATTCGCCGCCGATGGCGGACATGCCCTCGCTCATCGGCGCCACCCCGGAAGCCGCGTCGCCCGCAGCGACGCCCGTGCCGTGGACACCGCCGAATTACGGTCAGACCACCACCCTCACCTACCCCGGCTACACGATCGTCTATTCCCCCACCCTCCTGAGTCCTCTCGCCGTCCAATACGCCATGGTCGGCGGCGCCAAGCCCCGCCACTGGCCCGAGCCTCCAAAAATCCGCGGACAAAACCCCGCCCTCCTCGCAAAGGACGGCTACGACCGCGGCCGGATGGCCCTCCAGAAATCCATCAGCCTCTATTTCGGCAAGCAGGCCGGAAAGAACACCGACCTCATGACGAATTGCTGCCCGTTCAACCCGGCCTGTCTCACCAGCCTGTGGACGCAGTTCGACGATCTCGAGGGAAAATGGGCGGGCGAAGCCGGTTGGATCGAAGTCGTCGCCGGTCCGATCTTCGGCAATCCCCCGTCGCAAACCGCCAACCGTCTCATCGTGCCCGTCGCATTCTACCGCGCCTACCGGCGTTCCTACGGCGACACCATTGCATTCATCATCCCGCAAAACGCCCCGTCGGCCGACCTCTCGAAATACCTCACCAGCATTTCCGTCATCGAAGCCGCCACGGGCATGACGATTTTCCCGAACACCATCCTGCTCGAGCAGCGCACCGGCGTCGCCGACAAAGTCTGGTAGTTCGCGCGGGACTTGACACCACTTGGCCTTTTCGCCAAATAGTTTCGTCATGCCGCGCGTCTCACAACACGAAGCCCGTGCCGGGATCATCAAGGCCCTCGCCCATCCTTCCCGCGTCCTCATCGCCTCCGCGCTTGTCGAGGGCCAGCGTTGCGTCTGCGAGTTGCAGGAGCTTGTCGGCGCCGACATGTCCACCGTCTCCAAGCACCTGTCGGTGATGAAACGCGCCGGGTGGCTCGAGGTCGAAAAGCGCGGCCTCAACCAATACTACCGTCTGCGCTGCCCCTGCCTGCTCGAGTTTTTCCGGTGCATTGACCTGATTTCCCGCTGCCGCCCCGCCGAAAAACGCAAGGCCGCGTAAGCACACCGTTTGGCAAAATCACCAAACTTCCGATGATGCATAAACGCCTGCTCGCCGAGGCCATCGGCACATTCTTCCTCGTCTTCGCGGGCACCGGCGCGATCGTCATAGACAGCGCCACGGGCGGCGCCGTCGGCCACGTGGGCGTGGCGCTCACCTTCGGCCTCGTGGTGCTCGCGATGATCTATGCCGTGGGCGATGTTTCCGGCGCCCACTTCAACCCCGCCGTCACGCTCGGCTTCGTGGCCGCACGCCGTTTTCCCCTGCGCGAAGCCGGCCCTTACATCACCGCGCAATGCTTCGGTGCAATCGCCGCGAGCGGATTGCTCCGCGCGCTTTTTCCGGGCAGCGCGACGCTTGGCGCCACGGTGCCGGCCGGCGGCGCGATGCAGAGTTTCATTCTCGAACTCATCCTCACGGCCATGTTGATGTTCGTCATTCTCTCGGTCTCCACCGGCGCGAAGGAACGCGGCATCACCGCCGGTCTCGTCGTCGGCGCTGTGATCGGGCTGGAGGCTCTTTTTGCGGGACCGATTTGCGGCGCGTCCATGAATCCCGCCCGCTCGCTCGCCCCGGTTCTCGTCTCCGGCCAGCCCGGCATGCTCTGGATTTACCTCACGGCGCCCGTGCTCGGCGCCCTGCTCGCCTTCCCCATCTGCCGCGGCATCCGCGAGGAGGGATGCTGCTGAATCGAAATCCCAAATCCGAAATCCAAATGAAAAAAATCCTGTTCGTCTGCATCCACAACAGCGCCCGCAGCCAGATGGCCGAGGCGTTCGTCAACCATCTCTGCCCCGATCACTTCGAGGCGCATAGTGCGGGCCTCGAACCCGGTACGCTCAACCCGCTTGTCGTCGAGGCCATGGCCGAGGAGGGCATTGACATCTCGGGCGCTCAGACCAAGAGCGTTTTCGACATGTCCAAATCCGGATTGCTCTTCAGTCACGTCGTCACCGTTTGCGACGAAGCGAGCGCCGAACGCTGCCCGGTATTTATCGGCGTGGCCGAGCGCCTGCACTGGGGCTTTCCCGACCCTTCCTCGCTCGCCGGCACCCACGAGGAACGGCTGCAGCGCACGCGCGAAATTCGCAATACCATCCGTGCCCGCGTCGAGGCGTGGTGCGGGGA
>JBOHXO010000314.1:0-7631 GCA_050737475.1 Chthoniobacterales bacterium | reverse complement strand
GCGCAAGCGATGCGTGCGCTGGGATTTGGATGTCAGGGAATACGACGGGCCGGCCAGCCGCCGAGGAGAGACAACAACATTCATATTTTGGGGGGATGTAGAGTGAGAGTGGAGAATTTACGACAGTCACACGTGAGAGGGACTCTGACGTGTTTGGGGGTTAGACTGGTTGATAAGACGAAGCCGATAGATTGTCACACATGCACTTTGTGATTACTTCACCAAGGCTATTTATCAAGACGCCCGGGCTACATACCAGTCGCTTGCTGCTGCGCGAATGGACAAAATCCTGCCGGCCGCATAGTCTCCCATGCCGCCCGGCGTCCCCCGGGGTTGATTTCCACCCCTGACGATGAGCCGAAAAAGGAAGCGAGCCAGCAATCTCGTTGATGTCCCCCGCCCCTCGATGACAAGGACACTCGCGATCTGCTTCGCGCTCGTCGGCGCTGTATGGGTGGTCTTCGGACAGACGCTCGGCCACCAATTCGTCAACATCGATGACGACGCCTATATTAACTACATCGTCGAGCAGGGGCCGACGTGGGAAGGCATCCGCTGGGCCTTCGCGTATGGCGAGATCGGCCACTGGCATCCGCTCACGTGGATTTCCCACATGCTCGACTGCCGCATCTACGGCGTGGATCCCGCCGGTCACCATTTCACGAGTGTCCTCCTCCACACGGCCAGCACGCTCCTCCTCTTCCTCGCACTGCAGCAGTTGACCGGCGCCTCGTGGCGCAGTGCGTTTGTCGCTGCGGTGTTTGCCATTCATCCGCTGCGCGCGGAATCGGTCGCATGGATCGCCGAGCGCAAGGACGTGCTCGGCACATTTTTTTTCATGCTCACGCTGCTCGCGTATGCGCGCTACGTGAGAAGCCCCTCGCCGCTCCGCTACGCGCTTGTGGCCGTGTCGCTCGCGCTCGGGCTGATGTCGAAAAACATGCTCGTCACGCTCCCGTGCGTCCTGCTGCTGCTTGATTACTGGCCGCTCGGCCGCATGACGCCGGTGAACCTCCGCACCGCATTGCCGCGCCTGCTGCTGGAAAAAATTCCGCTCTTTGCGCTCTCCGCCCTGTCCGTCATTGCCACCACCATGGTGCCCGAAAAGGTCACCGCAAACGATCACTTCGATTTCCCCACGCGCATCGCGAACGCGCTCGATTCCTACGTCGTCTATTTGCGCCAGACGTTCTGGCCCATGGACCTCGTCGCGAACTATCCCGTCTGGCCGCTGCCATTGTGGCAATCCATGCTCTCGCTTGGTCTTCTCTTCGCAATCACCGCCTTCGCGGTCGCATGGTGGAGAAAGCGCCCCTACTTTTTCGTGGGCTGGTTTTGGTTTGCGGGCATGCTCGCGCCGGTCATCGGCATTGTGCAGATTTCCTTCTACGCGCACGCCGACCGCTATACGTATCTGCCGCAGATCGGACTTTGCCTCGTCGTGGTATGGGTGGTCTCCGACGTATTCCGTTCGCATCCGCGGAACCGCTGGATTCCGGCCACGGCGGCCGCTCTCGTGCTCGGCTCGCTCATGGTCCTCTCGTGGAAACAGACCGCCACGTGGCGCACCAGCACGGCCTTGTGGCAATACGCACTCGCGCACAGCCGCGACAACGCCGTCGCGCACTACAGCCTGGGCGATGTTTATGTGCACGAGGGAAAGCCGGACGAAGCCGCCGCCGAATTCCGCCGCGCGCTGGAAATCAAACCGAACTACCCATTCGCGCTGAACGCCCTCGGCAACGTCCTCATGTCGCAGGGCAATTACGAGGAATCCAGCGCGCTGTTTCGTCGCGCGATCGAGCTGCAGCCCGACTACGCCGCCGCCTACAGCAACTACGGCAACCTGCTCGTCACGCTGCAGCGGCCCACCGAGGCGATCGAATATCTGCGCCTGGCCGCGAAATTCAGTCCCATCCTCGCCGAGGCCCGCAGCAATTGGGGCAACGCGCTCGTGATGCTTGGTCGCGCCGACGAAGCCATCGCGCTTTACCACGAAGCCGTCGCAATCAATCCCCAATACGCGTCCGCCTACGCCAATCTCGGCAACGTGCTCGGCTCCCTTGGAAGAACCGCGGAGGCCGTCGAGGCGCTCCAAAAGGCCGTGGAGATCAGGCCGCAGGATCCCATGATTCGTTACAATCTCGGCAACTCCTTCCTCATGCGGGACGAGAACGAACGCGCTGTTGCAGAATACCGCCGCGTCATCGAAATGAATCCCAATTTCCCGGGCGCGCATTCGAATTTCGGCATCGCCCTCGCCGGCCTTGGAAAAACAGACGAAGCCATCGAGGAATACCACCGCGCCCTCGCCATCAAGCCCGATGACTCGGAAACCCTCAATAACCTCGGAGTGGCGCTCATCGCTCGCGGCAAAATCGAGGAAGGCATCGCGGCATACCGGCGCGCGGTCGAATTGCAGCCCACCTACGTGGCCGCGCAGGTCAATCTCGGCACCGCCCTCGCGAACCATAATCAGCTCGACGACGCCATCATCCACCTGCGCGAGGCGGCGCGCCTCACCGGCGATAAAAATCCCGGCGTGCTCGACACGCTCGCATGCCTGCTCGCGATGAAAGGCCGGACAAACGAGGCCGCGCAAATCGCGCAGCACGCGCTCGATCTCGCCACTGCGCAGAGCAACTCCGCACTCGCCGAGACAATCCGCAAGCACGCCGGGACATTCCAGCAACGCTAAATTCGCACGCCCCGAAAACTCGCGAAAGATCCGCGCCACCCGACAGCGGTTTTCGCCATCTGCCTGCTTCTCATCGCGGTTGCATGCGCCGTGTTCGCCCCGGCCGCAGGCTATGGCCTCGTCAATATTGACGACACCATCCCTGACCGATCTCGCGTTCGAGCGCATCCGCCAGCGCAAGTTGCGCCGTGCGGCAATCGCGCACGAGCCGCAGAAACGCCCGTCGCCGCGCGCCGTCGCCCAGCAGCATCCACGCCGTGCGCGCCATTGCGCCCGGCGACTTTGCCGCAAGGCCTGCGAGCAAATCCGGCGGCAGCCCGAGCTCGTCGTCCGCGCCGTCGCTGATCGCGCGCAATATTTTCAACGGCACGCCCGCCGCCGCGCACACGTCGCGGATCGCGTCCGTTTCCATGTCCACGGCATCCGCGCCGGTCCGCTCGCGAAAATCCCGTTTCTCCCGCGCTGTCGCAAGCACCGCATCCGCCGACGCGAAGCGCGTGCCATCCGCGTCGCACACGATTTTTCCGACGACCAGTCCCGGCACGAGCGCGCCCGCGAAGCCCGATGAAATCACGCGCTCCGGCAGTTCGGTGCACACGGCCAACTCGAGCGCTGCGCGCGCCGCGTCGCGCCCGACTCCCGTGTGGACGATCCTCACGCCACGACTCGCCGCCCGCCGCCGGAACGCCGCGCTCTCGAACGGCACCGCAAACGTCACGAGGATCACGGCGCTTTCAACTCCACTTCGAGCACATCCGTATTGGCCCCCGCCGGAATCGCCGAAAAATCCACGGAATCACCGCGGATTGCGCGTGTCATAAGTTCGATCCGTGAAGCCGGGATAGTCACCACCACGCGACGGGACTTCGCTCCCCACTGGCTCATCTCAAGCGCCGAGCCGCCTGCGGCCCTGGCGATTTCCGCGATGCGTTGGATCCGCGCATTCATGTCCCCCGCCGCAACCTCGAGCACGACGCTGTTTTTCACATCCAGCGTCGTGGAAAAACGATCGTCCGACAACTTCTCCAGCCCCAGCGCGAGCGCCTTCGTATCCACTTCCGCAGCCGGCTTTGCCACGGGCCGGGGTTCGAAATATCCCTTCCCGAGCAACACCACGCCGGCAAGCGGGATCGCGAGCGCAATCGCGAAAAAACAAACCATGAACACGGCCTGCCAGTTCCATTGAAATGGCGGCTGCCCGTCGTTCTCTTCCTCGTCCATGTTCCTAATCCCGTTAATCCGGCAAATCCTGTCAATCCTGTTTCATTCGCCCGGACTTTGGCCTCGACACAGCGACGGCGGGACGTCTTGACTCGCCGCGATTTTATGCCGACCGACATCCGGCTGCAAAACGGCTCCACGCTCAGCCTCGAAATTGCCCCGCCATCCGACCGCGAAAGTTTTTTCGTCTTCGGCGTGCACAAGGGCGGCAGCGTGATGATCAACAAAATCCTCGGCTTCATCAACGCGGAGCTCGGCATTCCGGAAATCCTCATCCCAATGTCCGCGTTCAAGCAGGGCCTGCCCGACGCGGCGTTCATGAACGCGCCGGAACTCGACGAGGTGCTGTTTCCCACCGGCTATTGCTACCGCACGTTCCGCTACTTCCCGCCCTTCCTCGAAAATTTTTTCACCACGCCGCGCCGCTCGATCATCCTTGTTCGCGATCCGCGCGACATTCTCACGAGTCTTTATTTTTCGGTGACCGGCAGCCACTCGATCACGGGCGGCGAAGCGGGAGAGGTGCAGATGCGCGGGCGCGAGCAGTATCAGGACAAGGACATTGATACCTTCGCGCTGGAAAATATCGGATTCGTGCGCGACGAATTTGCGTCCTACGAGCCGCTGCTCGCGAGCGATCGCACGCGGCTCTACCGCTACGAAGACATTATTTTCACCAAGGCGGAATGGATCGCCGACATGCTGGAGTTCCTCGGCGAGTCGCTGCCGGAGGCCTCGATCCGGCGCATCCTCGACGAAGTGGACAGTATTCCGAAGCGCGAGCGCGTGGGCCGTCACCGCCGCAAGGTGATCCCTGGCGACCACAAGGAAAAGCTTCAGCAGGCCACCATCGCGAAACTCGACGAAGCCTTCCGCGACGTCTTCGCGCGCTACGGCTACGCGGCGGGGTGAAGTTCGATTGACTGCTCGAGGGAATTCCAACTCGCTCAGCGAAGAAGGGTGAGGCGGAACTCCGCCCCACCCCCTTCAACAAAGTGCTAGTGGCCGATGACCTTGAAGTCGTAGAACGAGGCCTGACCCGCCGCCGCCGTGCAGCCGGTGACCGTCACGCGGACGTAGCGCGCCGTGGCCGAGATGGTGTTCGACGTGTCGCCGAAGGTTGTGTTTCCGGTGTTGTCGAAGACCATCGTGTAGGTGCTGTCGTTGTCCGAAGTCTCGAGCTTGTATTTATAGGCGCGGCTCGCGCTGCTATACCACATGATGTTCACCGTCGTGAGCGTCTTGCTCGTGCCGAGGTCCACCCTCCACCACTGCGGATAGGTGTTGTTCACCGCAGCCCAGCGGTCCGTCGTGCTCGCGTTGTTCCCATTCCCGACGAGGTTGCCGGTCTGGAACGAGCTGGCCGTGGCGCCAAGGCCGAGCGCGAGGTTGCCGTTGATCGTGATGACGAGCGTCTTCGTGTCCGTGCCGCCCGCGTTCGTCGCGCCGATCGTCACGGTGAAGACGCCGATCGCCGTCGGCGTTCCTGAAATCACGCCGGTGCTCGTATTGATGCTCAGTCCCGAGGGAAGCCCGGTCGCGCTGTAGCTCGTCGGGCTGTTGCTCGCCACGATCTGGTAGTTGAACGCGGTGCCCACGGTGCCCGTGGCCGTCAGCGAACTGCTGATGACCGGAGCCGGCTGCGCGATCGTGATCGCCAGCGATGCCGTGCCCGTGCCGCCAGCATTCGTCGCGCTGATCGTCACGTTCGATGTGCCCGTTGCCGAGGGCGTGCCGGTGATTGCGCCGGTCGAGGTATTCAACGTGAGGCCGGCTGGCAATGTGCCCGTCACGCCGTAACTCGTCGGGCTGTTGCTCGCCGTGATCTGGTAGCTGAACGCAACTCCCTGAGTGCCCGACGCGGTCGCCGCGCTGCTGATCACCGGAGGTTGCGGAACGATCGTAATCGCAAGCGACGCCGTGCCCGTGCCGCCGGCATTTGTCGCGCTGATCGTCACGTTCGCCGTCCCCGTCGCCGAGGGTGTGCCGGAGATTTCACCCGTCGATGTGTTCAACGTGAGACCCGCAGGCAGCGTGCCTGTCACGCCATAGCTCGTCGGACTGTTGCTTGCCGTGATCTGGTAGCTGAAGGCATTTCCGACCATGCCCGACGCCGTCGCCGAGCTGCTGATCACCGGAGGCTGCGGAACGATCGTGATCGCCAGCGCCTCCGTATCCGTGCCGCCCGCGTTCGTCGCGCTGATCGTCACGTTCGACGTGCCTGCCGCCGAGGGCGTGCCGGAAATCTCACCCGTCGAGGTGTTCAACGAGAGACCCGCAGGCAATGTGCCCGTCACGCCGTAGCTCGTCGGCGAGTTGCTTGCTGTGATCTGGTAGCTGAATGCCGTGCCGACCATGCCCGACGCCGTCGTCGCGCTGCTGATGACCGGTGGCGGAGGAGTAATGGTGATGGCCAGCGCGGCCGTGCCTGTGCCGCCAGCGTTCGTCGCGCTGATCGTCACGTTCGACGTGCCTGTTGCCGAGGGCGTGCCGGTGATTGTGCCCGTCGAGGTATTCAACGAGAGGCCCGCCGGCAATGTGCCCGTCACGCCGTAGCTCGTCGGACTGTTGCTCGCCACGATCTGATAGTTGAACGCGACGCCCACCGTTCCGGTCGCGGTTGGCGCGCTGCTGATGACCGGTGGCGGAGGATTGATCGTAATGTCCACCGGGGCGCTGCCTGTGCCGCCCGCGTTCGTGGCAGTAACGCTGATGCTCGTCGTGCCAACGCCCGTCGGCGTGCCGGAGATGAGACCGGTCGCGGTATTCAACGTGAGTCCGGACGGCAATGTGCCGATGACGCCGTAGCTCGTGGGCGTGCCCGTGGCCGTGATCTGGTAGGTGAACGCTGAGCCGACGGTGCCGGTCGCGGTGGACGCGCTGGTGATCGACGGCGGTGGCAGCGCGCCGAGGCCCATGACGCCGATCTCGTAGGCCGAGGCGAAGCCGGCGGTCGAGCCGGTGACGGTGATCTTCACGTAGCGCTGTGTCGTGGCCGTGAACGGATCGCTGGTGTTGCCGAACGTTGTGTTCGCGGTGTTATCCACGACCTGTGTCCAGGGGCCGGCCGAGTTGGTTGCGACCTCGACCTTGTATTTGTAGGCGCGGCTCGCGGAGGAATACCACGTGATGTCCACGCGCTGGATGCTCGTGTTCCCGCCAAGGTCCACCTGCCACCATTGCGGGAAGGATCCGCCCGATGCGGTCCAGCGGGTGCTGGTGCCGTTGCCGTCCTTCGCCTTGTCGGCTTCCTGGCCCGTGGTCACGGAACTGGCGGTCGCCGATCCGGTGAGCGAGAAGTTTTGCAGGGCGGTGATCGTGAGGCCTTGCTGGCCGGTGCCGCCGACGTTCGTGGCCTTGATCGTCACCGCGTATGTGCCCGCCGTGGTCGGCGTGCCCGAGATGAGGCCGGTGGTTGTGTTGAGCGAAAGGCCCGTCGGCAGCGTGCCGGTGACGCTGTAGCTCGTCGGGCTGTTCGAGCCCACGATCTGGTAGCTGAATGCCGCTCCGACAGTCGCCGGCGCGGTGCTCGGGCTGGAGATCACGGGCGGATTCGTGAATGGGAAGATCGTAATCTGGAGTTGCTTCGACCCTGTGCCATTCGCGTTGGTCGCCTTGATCGTGACCGTTGTCGTGCCCTGCGTGCTCGGGGTTCCCGAGATGACGCCGGTGCTGGTGTTCAACGACAGGCCCGCGGGCAGCGTGCCCGTGA
>JBOHXO010000313.1:0-9333 GCA_050737475.1 Chthoniobacterales bacterium | reverse complement strand
CGCATGTCCCGCGTGACGAAAAAATCGGAGCCACTCGCGTGTTGAATCCCGGCACCGTGAGCAAACCGAACCACGGTGCTCCGCCGAGCTACGCGTGGCTCGAGATTGATGCCGCTGGCTCCGTTTCGTGGAGCGTGGTGCGCGTCTGAGCGATCAATTCGCCGACGGGCCGATGTAGCGTTGCTCCTGCTGCCGCCAGCCGTAACGCGTGATTTGGGCGATCAATGAAGCGTCTATTTTGTCCGAGAGCCGCAGGCCGGGACGCATCGCGAAAGCGTAGCTGATGTGCGTGTTTGGAATGCTGTCCACGACGATGCTGCCGGGATATTTGTTGTGGACGAGATAACGCAGCGTGCCCTCGCCGCCGACGAAGGCCGTGATGGTGCCCTTTTCAAGCGCCTGCAACCCCTCCTCGACCGTCGGGAAAATCTTTGCGGGAATTCCGATTTCGCTGAGCACGCTTTGCGTGATGGAGTCGTCAAGCACTCCATTCCGGAAGTGTGCAAGGTCGCTGGCGCCGCTGAGTGTATTGTGGAGACGCGCGACCGAAATGCTCGACGCCACCGCGCCCGTGAACACGCTGATCGCCACGACGCCGAAGAACATCCAGAAAAATACGACCACCCGGCCCGTGACGGTTCGCGGTGTCTTGTCGCCGTAGCCGACGGTGGTCATCGTCACTGCCGCAAACCACAGCGCGGAGCCGAGGCCGTGCAGTGGCCGGCCGCCGAAGTGCGCGCTGTTCACGTTTCGCTCGACGAACCAAAGCAGGAGGCTGAAGACGAGCATGGCCACGAACATGACGAGCAGGGTCGTGCCGACGCCGTGCGCCATGGCGTCGCCAATGAAAGCGAACAACCCCGGAAAACGGGTTTCCCTTTTGAGGGCGACCGCCGCCGGAAAGACCGCGAAGGGCTGTGAGAATTTGATGCGTTTCGCGCGTTCGCCGGAGACGGCGAGTTCGCCCGTCAATACGTCAACGCGCCCCGCGGCAACATCCGCCACCGCCTGCTCCTCCGGGATCTCAACGAACTCGAATGGCAGATTGAGATCGGCGGCGATATCCTTCCACAACGAGACCGCGAGGCCGTCCCATTCGCCCTTGGAATCCTTCATCGCGAAAGGCGGACGTTCGAAAATCCCGACGCGCAACTTCTGCTGCTGGCCGAATGCGGCGCCGCAAAAAGCGAGCATAACGAGGAACAAACAAATCCGCATGGTGTGCCCGAAGGTTTGCACTTTTTCCGGGCGCTTGTCACTTCTCAGTGCTCGCCCTGTGGACCTTACCGAAAAATTTCTGATCTCGATGTGCGGCTGGCCGGTCTTCAAGCAGGCCCGCGCCATCCACGCCGCCGGACGCGTGACCGGCGCGAGCTATGAGCCGCCGTTGCTGAAGGGGCGGGTGTCCGAGGGTGGAAAGGAATTTTTGTGCGGCCTCAAATTGAACAACCGCATTGATGTCGAAAACATCTGTCCGTGCCGCGACTCGCGCGTGCGAGGAATCATCTGCGCACATTCGATCGCAGTGGGACTGCAGGTGCTCAATCCGGTGGTGGCTCGAGCTGCGATGGAGGAAAACCCGGTGGCCGTTCGTTCGTCCGCTGTCGTCACCGGTGAACCGCCAACGGTCACGATTTCGCTCGAAGGTTCGCTGCGTCACCTCGAAGCGGGTATCTCATTTTCCTACGCCACATCCGGCACCGCCAATCCGCAGGCCGAGGCTGCCGTGCTCGCGGAGATCATGGACGCGGGGTTTCGTGACTTTCGCGGAGGCGCGGCGCTGCAAGGCGAGGACGCGGTCGTGAAGTTTTTTGCTGCGACGCTGCCGCGGTGGCGTGTGAAGTGGAAGGTGACCGAGGGCGAGCGTTTTCAGCATGTCACGCGCGACCTCGTGCGCATCGAGCCGCAGTTCGCGATTCGCGAGTCAGGCGACGGGTGGCTCGACGTGCATATTCATCACACGGCCGGCGCCGAAGCGTTGCTGTCGCATGCCGATCTCGCGCGGCTGCTGCAAGGCGGCCAGCCGCATCTCAAATTGAAAAATGGCAAGGTCGCCATCGCCGATCCCGCGCTAGCCGCCGATCTCGAGGAAGTCCTGCGCGACTGCAACCCCACGCAGCAAAAAGGCGGCTACCGCATCGCGCCGGAATTCCGCGGCTATGTCGAGGCGAGCATCGCGCAATGGAAAGGCGCCGCGCCGGCCGCGCAGACCCTGTCGCCGGGAAGTCTCGGATCGCTTCGCGGGAAATTGAGGCCGTATCAAGTCGAGGGCGCGCTGTGGCTCCTGGAGCGGGCGCGCGCGGGCCGGGGCGGCTTGATCGCCGATGAAATGGGCCTCGGCAAAACCGTGCAGGCGCTGGCGGTGATCGAGACATTGCGCGAAGGCACGGCGCTTGTCGTTTGCCCGTCGTCGCTGGTCTGGAATTGGAAACGCGAGGCGGAACACTTTCTTCCGGGGTTGTCCGTGCTGACGCTCGACGGCCCGGATCGCGAAAAACTTTTCGACAAAATTGCGGAGCACCGGCTGGTCATCACGAGCTATGCACTGCTGCGGCGCGACATCGAGCGCTACCGCGGTCTTTCCTTCGCGGCGGCATTTCTCGACGAGGCGCAGCACATCAAGAATCCGGACAGCCAGAATGCAAAGGCGGCATGCGCTCTGAATGCATCGAGTCGGTTCATTCTCACCGGGACGCCGATCGAAAATTCCGTGCGCGATTTGTGGTCGCTCTTCGAGTTTTTGCTGCCGGGCTATCTCGGCAATCGCGCGGACTTTCGCGAGCGCTATGAGACGCCGCTTTTAAATGGAGCCGACAGCGCGGTCTGGTCGCGGCTTTCGCGGCGCATCGGGCCGTATTTGCTGCGCCGCCGCAAGGCGGACGTGCTCGACGATCTGCCCGAAAAAATCGAGCAGGTGATCGAGGTGGAATTGAGCGAAGCGCAGCGTGCGACGTATGCGAAATTGCAGGAGGCCGCGCGGTCGCAGATTGATCAACTCAACGACCAGGGGCAGGCCGGCGCCGCGAGGATGCGCGTGCTCACGGCATTGCTGCGGTTGCGGCAGGCGTGCTGCGACCTGCGGCTGCTGGGTGCCAGCGGAGAGTTGGACGATGTCTCCGCCAAGCTCGCGGCATTGCGCGAATTGCTCGGGGAGGCGGTGGACGGCGGCCATCGCGTACTCGTCTTCAGTCAGTTCACGTCCATGCTCGACTTGATCGAACGGGCGCTGGAGGCTGATGGAACGGCCTTTTGCAGGCTGGACGGTTCGACAAAGGATCGCGCCGCCGTCGTGGATAAATTCCAGACCGACGCTTCGATTCCCGTTTTCCTGATCAGCCTCAAGGCCGGTGGTGTGGGGCTCAATCTCACCGCGGCGGACACGGTCATTCATTTCGATCCGTGGTGGAATCCCGCGGTCGAGGCGCAGGCGACGGATCGCGCGCACCGCATCGGACAGAAGAATGTCGTGACTTCCATCAAGCTCATTGCGCGCGGCACCATCGAGGAACGCGTGCTTCAACTTCAGCAGCGAAAGCGCGAGTTGCTCGCCGGGACGGTGGATGCGGAGGCGGCGTTGTCCGCGCTGGATGCCGGCGAGTTGCGCGAATTGGTGGGCTAGCTGACGGGAGCGCTCGCGGGCAGTTGCAGGATGAATTCGAGGTCGCCTTTCGTGGCGAGGCGGGCTGTCAAGGTTCCTCCAACGAGCGATGCAAATTCCGCAGCGAGCGAGAGCCCGATACCGTGATGGCTCGCGTCGGAGCGGGCACTGTCCTTGCGCCAGAATCTTTCGAAAAGATGGGGGATGTCGGCAACGGCGAGCGTCCCGGCCGCATTGCGGAAGCTCATTGTGACGGCATCCGCGGTGGATGCCGCCGACACGCGGAACGTTGTATTCTCCGGCGCGTGCTGTGCGGCGTTGGCGCAGAGATTGCCGAGGATGACATCGAGAACCACGCGATCGCACATGACAAAGAGATCCGCAGGCAGGCTGGCATCGAGGGAAACGCCGCGCCGAATCGCGAAATCGGCCCACGGCAGCCACGCCTTCTCGAAGGCTCCCGGGACAAAAACCGATTCGCGGTGCGAGGCGACGTCCGTGGATTCGGCGCGCGACAATTCAAGCAACCTCAGCGAGAGCGATTCCATGCGCCGTGTGGTGGCCAGCGCGTCGGACCACGAATCCGCGCGCTCGGCTGGCGTCGCTGGCGTGGTGAGATTGACCTCGGCGAGTGCGCGCAATTCCGCGAGCGGCGTGCGTAGCTCGTGCGCTGCGGCGGCGGTGAACCGGCGTTCGCGCTCGAAAGCGGACTGGAGGCGCGCGAGCAATTCGTTCAACCGCGCCGCGATCGGCTGCAACTCGGCGGGAAGATTGTCCGTGGAGAAGCGGGTGGCCAGCGACGAGGCGTTGATTTCGGCGACATTCCTCGCGAGTTGATCGAGAGGACCAAGGCCGCTGCGCACGCTCCAGCGCACGATTGCAATGAACATGACCAGGGTGGTGGCCCCGACGAGGAGCAGGTTCATTCGCAGGCTGGCGAGCGTGCTGTCGAGAGGGACGCGGTTTTTTCCAATGACGAGCTCGGCATCCATTCCCGGAGCATTTTCCGAATCCCCGTCATCCTTCCCGGGTGTAAATCGCAACAGAACGCAGCGCAGGCGGCGACCGTCGGGCGGTGTGAAATCAAAGAACGACGGCTTGCCCGCCGTTGCGGCGAGCGAGGGCAGCACGATGTCTTTTTCGAAGGAATGTGAGCGTTCGATTTCGGTTCCATCCGCCTGGCGGAGCAGAAAAATGGCGGGTCCGTTCGCAAGTTCGAAATCGGGCATGCTTTCGCCGTGGAACTCGACTTCCACACCGCGTTCATCCTGCTCGGTGAGCGAGGCGAACGATTGCGCGGTCGCGAGGAGTGCATCGTCGAATCCGAGCGTGAGGGCGCGGCTTACCTGCCAGTAGAGTGCCGCGCCGGCTGCTCCAAGCAGCAGCATTCCGCCGGCGAGCAGTCGCAAGGTGAGTTGGGAGCGGAGCGATTTCATGGCTCCGGGGCCGCCAGGACGTATCCAAGTCCGCGTCGCGTCTGGATCAAGTGTGCGCCGATTTTTCTGCGCAGGCCGTAGACGGCGGCATCCACGACGTTGCTCAAAGGCTCCGCGCGTTCGTCGTAAATGTGCGCTTCGATTTCCGCGCGCGCGACAACTTCGCCGCGGCGGAGCGCGAGGTATTCGAGCAGGCGCCATTCGCGGGCGGTCAGTTCGATGGCGTCGCCGTCGCAGCGCAGATGTCGCGCGGCGAGATCAATTTCCAGCGGACCAATGCAGAGCTTGCTGGTTTTTCCGCCATAGGCCCTGCGGCAAAGCGCCTCGACGCGGGCGAGCAGTTCGTCGAGCGCGAAGGGTTTTACGAGGTAGTCGTCCGCACCGCGCCGCAGACCCTCCACGCGATCGGTCACGGTGTCGCGTGCGGTGAGCAGGAGGACGTGCGTTCCATTGCCGGCGGCGCGAAGACGCGCCAGGATTGCGAGGCCGTCGAGTTTCGGGAGCATGATGTCGAGCACGACGGCGTCGTAGTTGTTGCCCTGGGCGAGCGCGAGGCCATCCTCCCCGTCCGCAGCGGTATCCACGGCATAACCGGCGTGCCGCAGCGCGCGGCGCACGGAGCGGCGGAGGATCGCGGAATCCTCGACATAAAGCACTCGCATGGGACAAGGGAAGCAGGCTCCGCCGCGCTGGCAAGAGCGTGGGCGGGCCTGCAGTCCCGTTTGCGTGGATTCGGAATCTCCTTACCGACCACGCAAAGGTAGTTTCGGGCTGTCGGGACTAGTCCTTGTCGTCGTCCTTGCCGCCCTTGTGATCGTCATCGTCGTCCTCTTTCTCCACTTTCGTGGAAACGAGTTTTCCGGTTTTGGCATCCACGGTCACCTCGGTGGTGTCCTTGGTGCCGGGGGTGGAGAGGTCGAAGGACCAGATCAAGGCGCCATCTTCCATTTCCAATTCGGCTTCCTTCACCGTGCCATTTGGCACTGCGGCGAGGGCCGTCTTCTGGGCGTCCGCCTGGCTGACCTTGGCTTCGGCGGCGAGTTTGGCCTGGTCCTTGTTGTCGTCGTCATCATCCTCCGCGCGGAGAATGTGTGTGCCGAGCCCGGCGACGAGCGCCAGCGCTGACAGGAGTGCGATGAGTTTATTGCGTTTCATGACTTATGCGGTGTTCAGGGTTTGGGTTTTCCGGAGGGCATCAGGCCATCCATGCGCTCACTTTTGCATGAGGAAGATGATGCAAGGATGACGGGGCAAAAAAATTTCCGGTCGCGCGAGACGCTTGTCCTGGACGGGCGCGTGGATTATTCCGACGGAGATGAAACTTCCTGTTTCGTTTGCGATTCTTGCGCTCATTTCGGCGGGATTTGCGGCCAACGTGCCGGAGAATGCCGCGGAAGAGATTGGTAATTTTGCGCCCGGGAATTTGCGCGTGATGGCGCTTCGCGGTGCGCCCGATGAAAATTCCGATGGCGGACTCACCGTATGGGTGGAGTCGGGCAAGGCACGCGCGGACCTGCCGCCGTCGCCGCTTGCCATCGAGGGCAATGCCGGGGGCAACTCGTGGAGCCTGCCCATTCCGCCCGACCTCGCATTCGCGCCGGACGGCCAGTGGCTTTTTGCGACGCAGAAAGTCTGCACGGGATATCGCATCGGCTATCTCTACAAGCAGAAGAAGGGACCGAATTTCGAGCTCGCGACGAAGGTGCGTTTTGATGCGCTGGCGTGGCGGTTTTTCGGAAAAACGGAGGGCGTGAATATCGAGGCGTTGATCGCGTCGGACTCGCCCGCGCACCTCATTGATTTCGTAGCGTTCAGCGATCGCTACCTCGCCGTGTCGCTGCGCGGCGCGGTCGGGAATCTGCCCGCGTCGAAAAATGTCGCGAGCAACCCGAAAAATCCCGCGGGCGCCACGGGCATTTACGACTGGCAGTGCATCTACGATCTCCAGGAGGGGAGCTTCCTGCTGCCGGAGACGATGCGGGCCTACAATAACGGCGCGTGGAGACGATGGTCGGATACGGGCGGAACAACGTGGAGTCAAAATATCGAAGGTGAACTCAATTGGGTTCTCCGCGCGCTGCTCGCGAAGCTCGATCCCGACGCGCGGAAAAAACTACGTGACGAGCAGGACGCATGGCTCAAGCGTCGCGACGCGGAGTCGCAGGATATGGATTACGATCCGTTTGCTTTCACGCGCAGGCGCGCGGTCGAGCTGCAGATGCGGCTGCTACTCGTTCCAGGATGATCGCGAGACGAGCGCGTTCATCAATCTGCCGACATTTTCGGTGAACTTCTGCTGCGAGAATACGGCGCCCGGGCTGCGATCTTTGTCGTCATCGTCGCGCGTCAGGTAATAGAGCAGTCGGGAATCTGTCTTCGCCGCCTCAGCGAGTTCGGCGAGGCGCTGCGCGGAAGCCGGCAGGGGATAGAGCTTCTCCGGTCTCCTGGGGACAAGGGCCGCGGCCTTTTCATATTGAGTCCAGATCGCGGCGAGATTGCCGGCGCCATCGAGTTCGAGGGAGTAATGGCGTCCGAAGGGATCGAGGCGCAGAAGGTTTGCGGCGATGCGGTCGTGCTCCTCCGGGGTGAGTGCGGCGGCGGGAGCGTCGGCGAGTTCCTTCCACGCGTTAAGGTAGTCGGGATCGAGTTCGACGGCCTTACGAAACTCCGGGATGGCCTCGGCGGTGCGGTCCTGCTCGTCGTAAAGATAGCCGAGCAAATAATGCACCTGCGGCTTGTTGGGTTGTTCCTTCGCGAGATTCTTGAACACCTTCTCCGCGATGGATTGCTGCGGTATGCCGGCGAACGCGCGCTCGCAGCCGAAGCAGTGACTCTCCACGCGGCCGAAGCTGTCGGGCATCAGCTCGTAGGCCCTGCGGTAATGCTCCTCCGCGCCCTTCCAATCGCCCGACTCGGCGAGACGCAGCGCCAGCCGTGACTGGATGCAATACGCGTCCGCGAAACGCAGCAACGAATCCTCGTAGAGCTTGATCGCACGCTGGAGCAGGCCGAGGTCGTAGAGCACGTCGGCTTGTTCGGACATGCGGATGCTTGCGACGACGTTGCGGAAAAGTTCGGCGTCCTTCGTGTTGCCCTTCGCGGCGAGAATGTCGGCGAGCACGGCGTAGACGCGCATGCGATCGCCGGGGCCTTCCTCGCCGTCCGAGGGATCAATGCTGATGGCCTTCCGCGCGGTGCTCTCGGCGTCGTCCAGTTTGCCGGCGTCGAGCTGCAGCTTTGCCTTCCAGATGAGCGGACGCTCCTCGAACGCATCCAGCGCGGCGAGCTTGTCCAGCAATGGCAGCGCGGCCTGCCCGCGCAACTCGACAAGCAGCGCGTAGGCGGAGTCGTCACCACGGAGGAATGGAATAATTTCCTCGATGATTTTTGCCGCCTCGTCGCGCTGGCCAGTGGCGGCGAGGGCGCGCGCGATGATGACACCGAGCGGATCGGATCGGCGTTTGTCGACGTCGCACGAGCGCTGGTAGATTTTTGCGAGATCGCCCGCGCTCCAGTTTTTGGCCTTGTTCGCAAGGATGAGGACATCGGCATTCCGCCCCGTCGCGGAATAGACACCGGCGAGTCCGCACAGCACACCCGGCATCGTATTGGTGGAGATGGAATAACCTTCCTGCTCGTTGTCCTGCGCGGTGATGCATGCGGCGAGCACTTCGAGCCACACGGCTTCCGCCTCGGGGCCGCGATCCGCATCGAGGAGAAGCTTGGAAATGTTTTCGGCGTAGTCCTCCGCATTCCAAAGCGAGTCGGTCGTCGCGAGAAGTTTCGTCAGTTGCTTTCGCGCCGCTGCGAGGCCCTGCGCAAACCATTCCTTGTGGTCGAGCGCCGCGCCGAGCCGTGCGAGCCTGATCGCTTTATCGGCTGGATCCGCGCTCGACGCTGCGGCGACCTGCTTCGACAGCAACGCACCGGCTTCATTAATTTTGTCCGTCGCGAGCAGGGCATTGAGGCGCGCCTCCTCGAGCTCGTTGCGGAGCTTGCCGCCGACAGCAGGATTGGCGAGCGTGGCGTCGAGCAGCTTCATCATCGGCTCGGTGAGGCCGGCGCGCGAAGCCACATCAATGTAGGTATTCCAGAGCGAGGGATTGTTCGTTTTTTCGAGGATGCTGTGGAGCACTTCACACACCTCGGCGCCGTGGCCCGCATCCACGAGCGAGTTGAGCGAATAGCTGTCCGGCTCGAACGTCCCGCCCATTTGCTGCGCGAGGTCGAGCGCGTCGCCGGTGCGCTTGTGGAGGATCGCACGGTAAAATGCGAACTTGCGCGCCTCCTGAAATTTCC
>JBOHXO010000312.1:0-5241 GCA_050737475.1 Chthoniobacterales bacterium | reverse complement strand
GAAGACCGCGGCGCCCTTCGAGTTGAAAAAGGCGCTGTTTTCGCGCGATCCCTCCGAGCGGAGATACCACCAGAAAGGCCTTTTCTACCGCCTGCCCGGACGGCCGCTGCTCAAGTTTTTCTACATGGTGATCGTGCGGCGCGCGTTCCTCGACGGGGCGGCGGGCCTTCGCTATTCTTTACTTCAAAGCATCTACGAGTATTTCATCGTGCTCAAACAACGGGAAGCCGACCCGCGAAAAAAGGGCGTCCCCTCTCATGAGTAACTTGAACTGGCTTCGAAAAACGTTGGTTTGCTTTGCCCTCTTCGCGGCGGTCGGCGCTTTCGATTATTTCACGGGATACGAGGTGAGCAGTTACCCGATGTATCTGATGCCCATCTTCCTCACGTTTTTCAATTTTGGAAAGACCGGCGGCTATGTCGCAGCCTTGATCGCCATCGTGATGTGGTATGTCATTGATGCGGCCAACGAGCACCACTATTCGCACGAGGTCCTCCGGGTATGGAACGCGGCTTCGCGGTTCATCGTCTATCTCCTGTTTGTTTACGGCATCTCCGTTTACACGAAAACGGTCGCCGTTCACCGGCGGCGCCTGGCGGCTCTTCGCCAGCTCATCCCGATGTGCCATGGCTGCGGCAGGGTGTTCGGGAGCGATGGAGAATGGAGATCGCCGGAAGAGGCGGCGGAGTTCACGGTGCATGACGTGCCGGAGTGCCCGAATTGCAGCGCGAGTGTGAGGACACCCTGATTCCACAGGCTTATGGGCTTGCGTCTGCTTCATGCGATTTCCACGGTCAACCCCGCCGCCGGCGGCCCCGTGGAAGGTGTGCGGCAATTGACCGCGATCAACAAATATTACGGCCACAAGGTTGAGGTCGTCAGCGTGGACGCGCCGGATGCACCGTGGGTGGTCAAATCCGAGGTGCCGGTTCATGCCCTCGGCCCGGTGCCCACCACCTATGGATTTTCGCTCGAATACGTGCGCTGGTTGCGTGAGAACGCCGGAAAATACGATGCGGTGATTATCAACGGCGTCTGGGGGTTCAATGCATTGGGCGTCTGGCTCGCCCTCCGCAAGACGCGCGTCCCTTACATGGTGTTCACCCACGGCATGCTGGACCCGTGGTTCAAGCACCGGTATCCGCTCAAGCACATCAAGAAATGGCTTTACTGGCCATGGGGGCTGTATCCCGTTTTGCGCGATGCGGAAGCGGTATTCTTTACCTGCGAGCGCGAGAGTGTCCTGGCCCGGGAATCCTTCTGGCTCTACGACTGCAATGAGGTCGTCATTCGCTATGGCACCAGCGGCATTCCGGATATCAATCAGGATTACTCCTCCGCCTTTTTTGCCGCGCATCCCTCGCTTGAGGGAAAGCGAAATTTTTTGTTCCTCGGGCGTGTGCATACGAAGAAGGGGCCGGACCTTTTGATCAAGGCGATTGCCCGGCTGAAAAGCGAGGGCATCTGGGATGAAAACACAATGCGCCTGGTGATGGCCGGACCCACGGATTCCGCGTATGCGGACACCTTGAAATCGCTGGCGCGGCGGGAAAAAATCGAGGACTCGATTTATTGGACCGGCATGATCGTTGGGGACCAGAAATGGGGCGCCTTCCAGGCATCCGAGGTTTTTGTGCTGCCCTCGCACCAGGAAAATTTCGGAATTGCCGTGGCCGAATCGCTTTCCGCAAAGGTGCCCGTGCTCATCACGCATGCGGTGAATATCTCGCCCGAGATCGCATCCGATGGTGCCGGCCTCGTGGATGAGGATACCCTGATGGGCACACGTCGGTTGTTGCGCAAATGGATCACCCTCGGCGCCGATGAAAAAGCCGGGATGCGCCGGCAGGCGCGGCGCACATTTCTAGACCGCTATACCGTCGAGGTCGGCGCGAAGGATATGGTCCAGAATATTTATCTGACGCTCGCCACCCGAGGGATTCACCGCCGTGGCGAAGGCGAGTGACCCGGCCGGCTGGCCCGCCTTGCTCGAAAAAGCCGCAGTGGCCGCAGTGGTGGGTATCGCCACCGTCGCGGTGTTCGGCGCGCTTCGCGAAAAAACCAGCGCCATTGATTCCGCCACGGGATGGGGAGTGGACGCATGCCTTTCCACGCATGTGCCGGTCGGCGAGGTGGCCGCCTATCTCGAGCTGCTCGGCGAGGCGAGGCTGCGATATGTGCGGGAACGCGGCCCGGACAATGGTTCGCCGAGGGAGGACAGGCCCGCGGTCTTCCGGAGGCTGAAGCAAAATGGCTACCGCGTCGTGGCCTTCTGCGAATTCGCGAATGCGCTGCCCGTTCAACAACGGGGAGATCAACTTCCCGAGGACTTGATGGCGGTTTATTGGTCGGCGCGAAAAATGGCGGCGCGCTACGCCGGCCTCGTGGATGTCTGGGAAATGGTCGGCGAGGCCGACACGCAATTCTGCACGGATCTGCCCGACCGTGTCGCCGCCTTCCAAAAGGCGCTTTATCTCGGCATACGCGATTCCGTGCCCGCGACACAGACGGAGCTTGAGCAGCCGCCAGGCATTCTCATGGGAGCCCTCGGCCATGCTCCCAGCCCATGGCTCGCACGCGCCGCCGCAAACGGCCTGCTCGATTACACGGACGGCCTGAACTTTCACTTTTATGGTCTCGCCGGCGATCTGCGCGGCGTTGTCGAGGCCCAGCGAAAATTCGCGGACCGCTTCGCAAAAGACCGGCAGCTTCCGCTCTGGATCACGGAATGCGGAATGAATGCGGTGCCTGCCGGAAAGCCGGATGACGCGCGCGCGCGCAGGATGCAGCGCGATTTCACCGTCGAGACGGCATCCATCGCGCGCGAAGAGGGCGTGGCGGTTTTCATGCCATTCATCCTCGCGCACAAGGGGGACGATTACGCGCTCACCGCGAGCGTCGCGCAGCCTTACCCGGCATGGACGGCCTACGCCCGCTACACGCGGTTCCATGCCCTCGAGCCCGGCCCCGTGCTGGCTCCGCCAAAAGCCCCGCCGCGCCTGGTGCTGCAATGGCTGCCGGACAATCGCACCTGCATTCCGAACAAGGTGAGCGGCGCATACTGGTTTCGAGGGGGAAGCGAGAAGCCCGTCCCGATGTCCGGTGTGATCGCGGCATACAATTTTTCCGACCGTCCCATCCGGGGGCGCGTGGTTGTGGATGCGCCCTCCGCGGTTTCCATGTCGCTTCGCAATGGCGCGGCGGATAAGCGCGACTTCGAAATTGACGTCCCTGCATTTTCGACTGTGCGGATTCCGCTGCAGATGAATGCGAATCGCTTCCGGTATTTTCGCGGAAATGTCGCGATGCGTTTTGCGGGAGAAGGTTCGCGGCAGGACGACACACAGGTGGTTTTTGGCGTTGCGACGCGGCCGTATGGCGGTCTGCTGGCTCGCATCCATCCATTGGTTGGAAACGCACCGCGCGCGAACTTTCAATGGATCTGGGCGCCGGGGCCTTGCGAGGTCACATCGCGGCAGGGCCCGTGGATTGGATTGAACGGCGTGCGTGTCGAGCCGACCGGCGGGAGTGATACGAAATCGCTTGCAGAGCCATGGACATTCGATGTCGCAGGCCCTTCCGACGACCCGACGATGCCGCCCATGGCGGTGACGGCGGTGGAGGGATTGCCGGAGGTGAAGAACGGTTTTTTGCGGCTGCGACTGCCACGCACATTTCCCATCTCGATGGGCATAAGGGTGGATCTCGTGGACAGGCTCGGGCAGCGGTTTTCCATATCGGAAAACCTCGGCAGAAACTGGCTGAAGCCGGACCCCCGCCTGATTTACCTCTCGTATGAGGACTTTCATATTTACCCATGGGGGCGGTGCACCGATGAACCTGTCTTCGAGCCCTCAGCCATACGGGAAATTCAATTTCGATTTTTCCCGCCGCGGGCAGGCGCCCGCGTCGCGGTGCTGCTCGATGTGGTGTCGCCGGGCCCCCTGCCAAGGCAGGACCCGGGGAAAACGCCTTGAGCAGAATCCATTGGGAAAATCACACACCAGACCTCAAAGTTAGAAATGAACATGGAAAACAAAAGCAGTCGAATCGTCGTCTGTGGCGCTGGTGGTTTCATCGGCGGCCACCTGATCGCGGAACTCCGGAAAAACGGTTATCACAATCTCCGCGCGGTGGATAAAAAGCCGATCACGCGCTGGTATCAACGATTCGACGACGTGGATAACCTCGTGCTCGACCTGCAATACCTCGATGCCTGCCGCATCTCCCTGCAGGGCGCGGACGTGTGCTACAACCTCGCCGCGGACATGGGCGGCATGGGCTTCATCGAGCTCAACAAGGCGCTGTGCATGCTCAGCGTTTTGATCAATACCCACCTGCTCGTCGCCTCGCGCGAATTGGGCGTGTCGCGGTTTTTCTTCGCATCGAGCGCGTGCGTCTACGCGGGCTACAAGCAGCTGCGGCCCGATATTCCCGGCCTCATCGAGGCGGATGCCTATCCTGCCGATCCCGAGGACGGCTACGGCTGGGAAAAACTTTTCAGCGAGCGCATGTGCCGGCATTTCCGCGAGGATTTCGGCATCGAGACACGCGTCGCCCGCTACCACAATGTCTACGGGCCGAATGGCACCTTCGATGGCGGCCGCGAAAAGGCGCCGGCGGCCGTGTGCCGCAAGGTGATCGCCGCCAAACTCGCCGGCGGCGATACGATTGACATATGGGGCGACGGCGAACAGACGCGTTCGTTCATGTATATTGACGATTGCGTCCACGGCACGCGCACGATTCTCAACAGCGACATTCTCGACGCCATCAACCTCGGCAGCTCTGAAATGGTCACCATCAACCAGCTCGTGGATATGGTGGAGGACATCGCGGGCATCAAGTTGAAGCGCAATTACCAGCTCGACGCGCCGAAGGGCGTGCGCGGCCGCTCCAGCGACAACACGATGATCCAGCAGAAGCTCGGATGGGAGCCCGGCATCACGTTGCGCGCCGGCATGGAAAAAACCTACAGTTGGATTTACGACCAGATGAAATCCGGCTCGTCGAAGGACGCCGTGGTCAATCGTTTCTAACCGCGGCGCGCGAATGGCCGGCGACACCGTCCAGTATTGCGGAGTGGAGTATTGGAATGCTCCGCTCCCACGGCTTCTTTCCGCGATGGATCGCGACGGGGGATATCTCGTCGTGCCCGCGGCGCCCGCGCTCTGCACGATTCTCGACGATCCGTTTTACTTCGAGACGATCCGGAAGGCGGATTTCGCGATCATTGACAG
>JBOHXO010000311.1:0-1819 GCA_050737475.1 Chthoniobacterales bacterium | reverse complement strand
GCGTCTGGTTGACTATCGGAAGTCGATTTTTAGACAGTTCGAAGCCAACCAGAGCATTTTACTTTCATGAGCGAGAATTCCGAAATCCAGGCCAAGATCCTGGAATGGCAGCGTCGTTGGAACATTGCGGACGGCGACCCGGCCATGGCGCTCATCGAGTTGCTCAATATTTATGGCTACCGCGCGGGCGGGGGTTCCGCGGTCGTCGCGGCTCCTGTTTCCGCGGGGGAGGGAGTGCCCGCGGCGCCGCAGACGGTGACGTTTGCCGGTGTGGACGATGCAGTGCTCGAGCAGATCCGCTCGCAGCTACTGCCGGCGATTGACAAGCTTGGTTTCCAGACTCAGGAGCTCAAGCAGAAGATTGATGGGATGGCGCTCGAGTCCTTTGCCCAGCAGGTGGCCACCTACCACGAGGGCATTGATTACTGCACGAAGAAGCTCGACGTCGTGAAGAAGGATGCCGACGCGCTCGTGCTCCAGGTCGCCAAGGTCGCCAATTCGATCAACCCGATCAGCCGTGTCGCGGTGATCGTGCTGGTGCTGGTGGCCTTCGTGGCCGGCGTCATCGCGGCGGTGATTTTCCATGTCAATTGACGAACTGAGCACCGGGGCGGGGATGCGGGGTTGCTGCGCGGCATGACCTTCCGCGAGCGCATCGAACAGCTGGACCAGAAGGGCGCAGTGCGCGCACTGGCCATCGGCTTCGTTTTCGTGGTGATGATTTTCTTCGCCTACGAGATAGATACCCCAATCCAGCTCGCGGTAGGGGTCGCCGGGCTCGTCGCGCTGGCGGTGCTCCGGCTCTTCAAGAAGAACGAAAACACGCGCGTCATTTTCCTGAGTATCGCGTCGTTCCTGTCGCTCGATTACATTTTCTGGCGCACGTTCACCACGCTCACCTACTACGACCTGGTCAGCTTCACGTGCGCGATCATGCTCTACCTCGCGGAGATGTATGGCTTCATCGTCTACGGGCTGAGCATCTTCGTGAACATCGATCCGCTCGACCGCAAGCCCGAGTCGCTGCCCGAGAACGAGGAGGAATGGCCGACGGTGGACGTGCTCATCCCGACCTACAACGAGGAAAAGGAAATCCTTGAGATCACTTTGCTGGCCTGCCTCGCGCTGGATTATCCGAAGTCGAAATTGAACGTCTATTTGTGCGACGACGGCGGCACGGACCAGCGTTGCAACCAGAGCGACCCGGTGCGGTCCGCGCAGGCGCGCGATCGGCGGCGCATGCTCAAGGAACTTTGCGAGGCGTCGGGCGCACATTACGTGACACGCGCGCGCAACGTCCACGCCAAGGCCGGCAACCTCAACAACGCGATGGAGCACAGCTCCGGCGAGCTCATCGCCATCTTCGACGCGGACCACGTGCCGACCGTGGATTTCCTCAAGAACACCACCGCCCCTTTCCTCAGGGACCCGAAAATGTTCCTCGTGCAGACGCCGCACTTCTTCACGAATCCCGACCCGATCGAGAAGAATCTCAAGACGTGGCGGCGCATGCCGAGCGAGAACGAGATGTTTTACAAGGTCATCCAGAAAGGCCTCGATTTCTGGAACGCCGCGTTCTTCTGCGGCTCCGCGGCGGTGATGCGGCGGTCCTGCCTGCAGAAGGTCGGCGGCATCGTCGGCGAGACGATCACCGAGGACGCCGAAACCGCGCTCACGCTCCACGCGCTCGGCTACAACAGCGCCTACATTGACCGCCCGATGGTCTCCGGCCTCTCGCCCGAGACGCTCGGCGCCTTCATCACGCAGCGCATCCGCTGGGCGCAGGGCATGATCCAGATTTTTCTGCTCAAGAATCCGC
>JBOHXO010000310.1:0-4107 GCA_050737475.1 Chthoniobacterales bacterium | reverse complement strand
TCGGTGCTGGGTCCGCGGGCTGAGGCCTAGCGGCGCGACATCAAAATGCGCAGGATGTAGAAGAACAGCAGCGCGACCGAGGCAAAGAGCCCGAGCGCGGCGGCGACATACTGGCCGGTCGAGTATTGGTTAAAGATCGCCGAGGTCTGATAGAGGATCGCGCCGGCGGCGAAGAGCACCATGATGGCGGCGAAGAGATTGCCGAGGTTGAAGCCGAACACGATGCTCGCGACGATGAAGCCCATCGCCACGAAGCCGCCGATTTTCAAAATGCCGCCGAGGAACGAGAAATCCTTTTTCGTCGTCACAACAATCGCGGTGAGACCGAGGAAAAGGCCGATCGTCAGCATGCCGGCGGCCGGAATGAGCGTCCTCTGGGATGGATCCGTGGCCGCCATCCTGCTCGCGATCGTGAGAATTGGGATAAAGATGATCGCTTCCGCGACCACGTAGAGGCCAAGACCGGCATATTGGGTGGACAGGCTGGTGCCGGACAGCGCCCATTTTTGAGCGAGCCACGATGCGCCCATGAAAAGGCCGAGCACGATGAGCCACGAGTATTGCATGCCCACCATGAGGTTCGTCATCATCGGGCCGACGGTGGGGATGAGGACGGCTTCCAGCGCGACGAAAGCGAGGATTGCACCCGCGAGGTGTGCGTAGGTGCGGCGGAGGAACTGGCTGCGATCGAGCTGGCTCGCCTCTGCGGCGAGGACAAAGGGATTTTGATAGGCGTTGCTCATGGGTGCGATTTTTTGGAAACGTGGGACGATACCGGGACCGAGTCAAGCACGGCTTCCGGCGCGACGCCCGCCTCGCGAAGGGCCTTCAGGCTGAGCGCGGCATCGCGCTTTGCAAGGCGGCGACCGGTCGCATCGCAAATGAGCGGACAATGGAAAAACTCCGGCGGCTCCGCGCCGAGCGCGCGGTAAATCAAAAGCTGCCGCGCCGTGGAGACGAGCAGGTCCTCGCCGCGCACGACCTCGGTGATGTTCATTGCGACGTCGTCCGCGGCGACCGCGAGTTCGTAGGCCGGCACGTCGTCGCGCCGCCACACGACGAAATCCCCGAAGTCGCGGCCGGCCACGAAGGAGACGCTGCCGCACCGTCCATCGTGAAACGAAATCACTTCGCCGTCCGGCACGCGAAACCGCCAGTTCACGCCCGCAGGAGTTTTCCATTCGAGGCCTTCGCTTGCGGGTCTGCGCCACGCCGTCGGAAAAATTGCCTCCTCCTCGTGCGGTGCCTGCGCGGCCAGTTCGACGTCGCGCCGGGATTGCGCGGACGGATAAATGAATCCGCCATCGCGCAGACGCTGCCACGTTTCGAGGAAGAGCGCATGGCGCTGGCTTTGAAAGATCGGGCCTTCGTCCCACGTGAGGCCGAGCCACGCGAGATCCTCGATGCACGCGTCCACGAATTCCGGTTTGCACCGCTGTGCGTCAATGTCCTCGATGCGCAGGACAAGCGAACCGCCGGCCTGCCGGGTGCGGTCGTGCGCGACGCGGAATGTGGCCGCATGGCCCGCGTGCAACAGGCCGGTCGGGGTGGGGGCGAGGCGTCCGCGGCAGGGCTTCACGGGAAAAATTTGCCAACTCCGGCGCGGACATTCATCGTCGCGTCCTGCCTGTGATTACTTCCCAACCACCGCGCTGCGTCAGCGTCGTCATGCCATTGTACAACGAGGCGAACACCCTTCCGCGCATCGTGGAGCAGGTGCTTGCGCAGCCCAGCGTCGGCGAGTTGGTGATCGTGGACGATTGTTCGACCGACGGGTCGCACGACGTGGCGAAGGGCCTGGCTGCGGGCGAGCCGCGCATCCTGTTGTTGCGGCACGAGCAAAATTCCGGCAAGGGCGCGGCGGTGCGCACCGGTCTGCAGCACGTCACGAAGGACATCGTGCTCATCCAGGATTCCGATCTCGAATACGATCCCGGCGACTACCCGCGGCTCATCCAGCCGATCCTCGAGGACTTCGCGGACGTGGTGTTCGGCTCGCGATTCATCGGCTCGGAAGCGCATCGCGTGCTCTATTACTGGCATTCGCTGGGCAACCAATTTCTCACCCTCCTGTCGAACATGGTGACGAACCTGAACCTGACCGACATGGAGTGTTGCTACAAGGTCTTCCGGCGCTCCGTGGCCGCGCGGCTCACCATCGAGGAGGATCGCTTTGGCCTCGAGCCGGAGATCACTGCGAAGATCGCGCACATGCACGTGCGGCTCTATGAGGTGAGCGTGAGCTATCGCGGCCGCACCTATGCCGAAGGCAAAAAGATCGGCTGGAAGGACGGCGTGCGCGCCATCGTCGCGATTTTGAAATACGGGCTTGCGCGCTGATGCGCGCGAATTCGAAATTGGAAATGCGAAATGCGGAATGAAGAGAATGCGGCGACGCGCCCGGGCATTTCGAATTTCGCATTTCGAATTTCGCATTTCCTGAAACGTCATCCGTTGATCCGCGATGCGCTGCTGTGGGCGATTCCCGCGCTGATCTTCGGCGCCGTGCTGCGGCTCATGCTGCTTCATTACTCGCCCTACGCGTATTGGGGCAGCGACTCGCGCAGCTACTTCGGCTTCGCGAACGGCGTGATGACGGACTTTTATTTCAGCCTCAACGAAAAGCGCCGCTACCTCTACCCGATCTTCCTGCTGCCCGTGTCGCTGCTGCCGGGCGCGATGTTGCGGGCCCTGGCGTGGATCCAGCCGCTGCTCGGGCTGCTCGCGATCCTGCCATTCGCCTACATCGTGCGGCGGATTTTCGTCGGCTGGAGATGGTTCATCGTTCCGCTCACGTTGCTTTACGCCGGGCTGCCGGTTTTCATCTGGTTCGAGCACGAGGTGATCGGCGACACGATCCTCTTCGACGGCATGGTCTGGATGCTGGCGGGCTGGATGGCGTGGGTGAGCCAGGCGCAGATTGAGCGCGCGCGGCGGCTGTGGTGGTGCTTTTTCGTGCCGCTTGCGATCATTGCGCTCACCAAGCCGTCGGTGAAATTTTTCTGGCCCGGCATTCTTTTCGCGCTCGTCGTGGTGTGCGCATGGCGGGTGATGAGCTGGAAGCAATGGGGCGCGCTCGGCGCGTTGTTTCTCGCGACGCTCTCGATGGGCGACGACGACCAGGCCTCGTGGCTGCTTTACAACACGGCCTTTCCGTTCACGCAACTGGAGACGCCGCTCCACGCGGAATACAAGGCCGAGATACGCGACTGGGTGCTGGCGAAGCGAGCGCGGGTGGATCGCTACGCCGAGGAGGATTACGAGGTGCAAAAATATCTGCGCGGCCCGGACAAGGATCCCAAGCGCCCCGCATGGGTAAAACTCTCGAAGGATAAGTCGAAGATGGCCCGCGTCTATCGCGACATGGCGATGGAGGCGATCAAGGCGCGGCCCGATTTGTTTCTCTCGATCGGTCTGCATCGCCTGCTCGGTTCGTGCAATCCCGCCGATCTTTCCGACGACCGGTTCGAGCCGGACTATTTCTCCAAGCGGCTGGCGCAGGATCTGGCCGGACACCGCACATCGGAAGGAATGCTGCGCATTGCGTTCGGCATTCCCCGCAGTGCGCCGTTTCCCTCGACGGAGCAGTTCACGGCCTGGACCGCGCCGCATCCCGACTCCGCCACAGCCCGCTGGCTGATCGCTTACGTGGAAACCTACCAACGCCTCGGCGCGCTGGTGACACGGCCTGCTGGCGACGACCATTCGCTCGGCCAATACCGCCCGACCTTCGTCGGAGGGTGGTTGCTTCTCGGCATGCTGGCGGTGTGCATTCCGCCATTTTTGCGCACTCTCGGCGTCTGGGTGATCGGGCTCACGGCCGCGTTGCTGGCGACCTATCTCGTCGGCATCGAGCACGTGCGTTACTTCGCGCCGATGTGGCCGGTCGTCTTGCTCACGCTTGCGGTGGTCGTCGAGTGGCCATTCCGTCTTTTCTCTGGCGGACAGAAGAAAACTTGATCCTTTATCAGTGGGGTGCCGAATAACCAGTGGAGGATTTTCCCTTCGTCTGTATTAGTGAATGTTTCCATGCGCCGCTCCCTGTTTTCCGTATTTGTTTGCGCCGCGGCCCTGCTGATTCCCGGCGGGCCGGCGCATGCGCTCGTG
>JBOHXO010000309.1:0-2875 GCA_050737475.1 Chthoniobacterales bacterium | reverse complement strand
GCCTTCTGTAAACGCTGTTGAGCCGTCACCCGCGGCGCGCGGCATCAATCTTCGCGACGTCTATCTTCCCCATCGTCATCATCGCCTCGAAGGCGCGCCGCGCCTCCTCCCCACCCGCGGCCATGGCCTCCATCAACGTGCGCGGGGTGATCTGCCACGACACGCCCCAGCGGTCCTGGCACCAGCCGCACTCGCTTGCCTCGCCGCCGTTGCCGACGATCGCGTCCCAATAGCGGTCGGTCTCCGCTTGATCCTCCGTCGAGACCTGGAACGTAAACGCAATCGTCTGCGGCCATCCCGCCCCGCCGTTGAGCCCCATGCACGGAATGCCAAGCACCGTGAAATTCACCACCAGCACGTCGCCCTCCATCCCCGAGGGATAATCCGCCGGCGCCTTGTGCACCGCCGTCACGTGAGATAGCGTGGAGCTTCATTCTCGCGGTCGCTGTCCACGAGGGCGCGAATATAGGCCATGCCTTGCGATTCAGCCTGGCCGAGATCTTCGCCGGCGCTCTTATGCTCGACGAGGAGCGTCCCGGGCCAAAACAAGTCGATGCGGCCCCAGCTGCCGCCGAGCGTCTTCACAGGCTCCTCGAAGGCGGCAACAGCGCGGCGTTTCTTCCCGAACACGGCGAAGAAGTCGTTCCAGAAACTTTGCTTCTCGGCGCTCTCGCTTTCAACGCCGCGCCACTCGCGGGAGAAGGCGATGGCACGGGTGCGAATCTCGGACCAGCTGAGGGACATTGGAGCGCGGAGGATGACGGCAAATTGCAACAGAGGCGAGCAAAAGACGGGGCGTGCGGGGAATTCCAAATGCCGATTTCGTAACTCGCTGTTTTTCAGGAGGATTTATCGAATCCCCTGGTGGATTTGCGGAATTCTTCGCGGAATTTGGCGCTTCCTTTGGCGGATTTCGGGAATCCTCGCGAGGATTTGGCGGCTCCTATGTGGGATTTGGCAGCTACCGCGGGTAAGCCCGTAAATCCTGCGTGGGATTTTGCGGCGCCGGCGTTCCTTTTGGCGGACGGACTGTGAAGTTTGCGGAATCCGGCGCAGGAGGCGGGTGCTCCTGCGGGGAATGGGGCAGAGGTCGCGGCAAATAAACGGCGGGAAGGATTTGCTCTCCCTCCCGTCGCGGGTTTGTTCTTTATTAGCTACGAGCGACAGCGGAGTGCCGCCCCTACCCAGGCTGGTAGGGACGCGATCGCAACGCGCGATGCGCGCAACCATAGATCATCATTCCGCGAAGCCCATGGCACTCCGCTCGCGTCCAATTTCCTACGGCTTCGGCGAGGCGGCGGGGGCCTGCGACATGCTGCCGCGGATCTGGCGGAGGTCCTCGACGAAGGAGTGGTCCTTGCCGAGGATGCCCTCGACGAGGCTCACCGTGGGCTTCGCCGGCATTCGCTGTGCAAATTCTGTAGCGCGTCGCTTGCTGATTGCAGTAGCGTCGCGGCCAATGAAAACACTGGCAGCAGTTGCGATCCTCATGTTGACGGCCATGAGCTCCGGCCTGTGCAGCGACTCCACTCCCAAGCCGCCGCCGTCATCCGAGAAGGCCCCCTCGTCGAGCGAAAAAACTGCCGCTCCGATCGACATCGGCGCGTTCAAGGTCACGCACGCCACTCCTGCCGGCCCGGGAAAGAAGGTGCTGTGGGAGGTTGACAGCCAGGGGCACGAAAGGCAGTCGCTGGTTTCGACGGGCGTCCTGTTGAAGGCCGAGGAATTGCCCAAGCTGGATATGGCCCGCATTCTCAGCCTTGCCGAGGTGCAAAAGGAATTTCCCAAAGCCACCGAAGCCGCCACGGTGAATACCTACGAAACGCTGAACAAGGGCCTGCCCGGATACGACGATGGCCTTCTCGCCGTGCAGCTCTTTGCGATCTTCGCGACGGTGAAGGACAAGCATGGGGAGGGCTGGCTGCAAGCGGCGGCGTTCCACGCAGTCCTGGCGCGTCAGGACGGAAACAAGGATGTGCTGGTGAAGGCGATTGCGGACGTGTTCCGCCTGGTGATTCACGACACCGACAAAACCCTGGATACCACAGCCTGCGTAAACGATGTGCTGGAGCTGCAGCACAGCGCCTACCCGCCTGCGGTGAAGCTCACGGCGGTCGCCTGCGCCCTGCCATTTTTCGGATTGTTCGTGGACAATCAGGCGGACCCGGGAGTGGATCCCGACGATCCACGCCTCAGCATCCCCCCTTTGCTCGACGCAGGAGTGGCGCAAATCGAGGTCCTGGCAAAGCAAGGCATCGCGGCCACCGATTTGCGGGAATACGCGGATCTGATCCTGGGGCAAACCACCATTGACGGCAACAGGCCGGGCATCGAGTGGAGGACCTCCTCTCCGCAGAGTTTCACGGGAGCAAATCGCGAGCACTATGAGAAGAAGATCGCCGAGGTGCTGGCGCGCACGAAGGCGCCCGAGGAAGTCGAGACCTTCCTGAAGGCGAAGTATTTGATCGATCTGGCCTCGGCTGCCCGAGGCACCGGGTGGGCGGGTTCCGTGACGAAGGAGCAGGCCGAAAAAATGCATGGGTATCTCGAACAGGCGCGGGATTTACTGGCCGAGGCGGGGAAAAAATATCCCGACAATGTGCAGGTGCCGCTGCTCATGATGAGCACGGCGTTCGGCGACATGACGAAGGAGTCGTTGATTGAGTGGTTTCACAAAGCCATCGCGATCGATCCGCACTGCGTGGGCGCACACCGGATCATGATGTGCTACCTCCAGCCGAAGTGGTATGGGTCCGGGCAGGAGATGGTGGACTTCGGCGTGATGTGCTGGCAGACCCAGGACTGGGACAACGGCGTCCCAATGGTGCTCCCATGGGGCATGAACATGCTGGCCGCGGACAACCCGGGCCTCTAC
>JBOHXO010000308.1:0-6404 GCA_050737475.1 Chthoniobacterales bacterium | reverse complement strand
ATCTACGAATTCCACCCCGACAGAAAAACCGGCGGCTACCGGTTCTTCTTTTTCTTCCACCGTGACGGCCATTTCGTCGCCTACGGCAGGCCATAAGAAAATGCGGAATTCGAAATGTGAAATTCGAGATGATCAAAGCGGCCCGGCCGCGACTCCATTTCACATTTCGCATTCCCCATTTCGAATTTCATCATGACCTCATTCCTGGAAAAAATCTTCCACCTCCGCAGCCACGGCAGCACTGTCGGCCGCGAAGTCATTGCCGGCATCACGACCTTCGCCGCGATGGCCTATATTCTCGCGGTCAATCCCGAGATCCTCGCAAACGCGGGGATGCCCGAGGGGGCGCTGGTCACCGCCACAGCCGTCGGCGCCGCTATCGCCACGCTGCTCATGGCGGCGCTCACGAATTTCCCCATCGCACTCGCCCCGGGCATGGGCATCAACGCATTCTTCGCGTTCACGATCTGCGGCGCGATGGGCGTGCCGTGGCAGAGCGCGCTCGGCCTCGTGTTCGTCAACGGCTGCATCTTCCTGCTGCTCTCGGTCACCGGCATCCGCGAAAAAATCATTGATGGCATTCCGCACTCGCTGAAGGTCGCCGTGACCGCCGGCATCGGATTTTTCATCGCGTTCATCGGCCTGCAGAACGGCGGCTTCGTGGTCAAAAATCCCGACACGATGGTCTCCATGGGCGAATTGTCGTCACCCGGCGTCGCGTTGTTTTTCTGCGGCCTGCTGCTCATGGCGGCGCTCATCACGCGGCGCGTGCCGGGCGCAATCATCATCGGCGTGTTCGCGATCATGATTGCCGGCGTGTTTGTCCCGGACGGCAAGGGCGGCCACATCACGCAATGGCCGGCCTCCATCGTCTCCGCACCCGCGCCGATCGAGCCGACGCTGTTCAAATTGAATTTCAACCTCTTCACCGCCGATCCCATGCGTGCCGTCGCGCTCACGCTCACGCTGCTCATCGTGGACATGTTCGACAACATCGGCTCGCTCATCGGCGTCACGCGTCGCGCCGGCCTCATGGGCCCGGATGACAAAATCCCAAACGCCGGCCGCGCGCTCGTCGCGGATTCCTCCGCCGCGATTTTCAGCTCGCTGCTCGGCACCTCGACGGTCGTCACCTACATCGAATCCGCGACCGGCGTGCAGGCGGGCGGACGCACCGGACTCACCGCTACCGTCACCGCGCTCTGCTTCCTCGCCGCGCTTGTCTTCACTCCGCTCTTCCTCGCCGTGCCCGCGGTGGCGGTCGCGCCGGCGCTTGTAATGGTGGGCGTGTTCATGTTCGAAGCCGTCACCGATCTCGACGCGCGCGACATGGTGGATTTCGCGCCCGCCGTGCTCACGATTTTGATGATGCCGCTCGCATTCAGCATCAGCACGGGAATGGGCGTCGGCATTCTCGCGCTGGTCGTGCTTGCGCTCGTCACCGGCCGCTGGGAACGGCTGCATCCCGTGATCCTCGTCCTCGCCGCCGTCTTCCTGCTGTATTTCATGGAGAACCCGCTGCTCGCGGCATTGAAATAGTTTTCGTTGGCGGTGCGCCGCGGACGCGCCTAGCATTTCCCTCAAATGCCCACGCTCGAAGCCCTCGAGGCCATTTACAGCCGTCCGTTCTTCGACCTCATCACCGAGTCGCGTCGCGTGCATTCGGAGCACTGGCACGGCAACGAAATGCAGCTCTGCACGCTCCTCAGCGTGAAGACCGGCGGATGCAGCGAGGACTGCGGCTATTGCGCGCAAAGCGCCCGCTACCAGACTGGCGTGAAGGCGGAGAAATTGATGACAACCGCCGAGGTGCTGCCCATCGCGAAGCAGGCCGCTGCGACCGGCGCCACGCGGTTTTGCATGGGCGCGGCGTGGAAGGGCGTGCGCGACGGCGACGCGAAATTCGAGCAAATGCTCGAGACCGTGCGCGAGGTCGGCAAGCTCGGCATGGAAGTCTGCGTGACGCTCGGCCAGCTCGGCGACATCGAAGCCCGGAAATTGCGCGAGGCGGGCGTCACCGCCTACAATCACAATATTGACACGAGCCCCGAGCATTACCGGAACATCGTGACCACGCACACGTTTCAGGACCGGCTCGACACCATCGGCGCCGTGCAGCGCGCGGGCATGGCGGTGTGCTGCGGCGGCATCCTGGGAATGGGCGAAAGCGAAAACGACCGCCTGCGCATGCTCGCGGTGCTGTGCTCGTTCGATCCACCGCCGGAGAGCGTGCCGATCAATTGCCTCATGCCGATGGACGGCACGCCGCTCGCGGGCGCGAAACAAATCGAGACTTTCGAGCTCGTGCGGCTCATCGCCACCGCGCGCATCGTGCTGCCCAAGGCAAAAATCCGGCTCTCCGCGGGCCGCACGCATCTTTCCCGCGAGGCACAGGCGCTGTGTTTCTTCGCCGGCGCAAACTCGATCTTCTACGGCGAAAAACTTCTCACCGCCTCGAATCCCGAAGTGGACGAGGACATGAAACTCCTGCGCGACCTCGGCCTCAATCCGCAGGCGCCATTCTCCGACCTTCCGCGGCCGGAGACCGTCGAGCCCGCCCTCGCATGAGTTCGAGCATTCCCAGCGCCACCGATTGGGGACGGCCGATGTCCAACCGCGCGCAAAAGGAAGCCGTCGCCTCGCGTCTCGCGGCGCTCGTGCAGGACGGCCAGACGATCGGCTTCGGCTCAGGCTCGACGTCCTACCTCACCGCACTCGCCATCGGCCGCCGTGTGCGCAACGAAAAAATCCGTTGCTGCGCCGTGCCGACTTCCATCGAAATTTCCATGGTGTGCGCGGAGCTCGGCATCAACGTCGTCCCGCTCGGCCTCGCGCAGCCCGAGTGGTGCTTCGACGGCGCCGACGAGGTAAACTCCAGAAACTGGCTGATCAAGGGCCGCGGCGGCGCACTGTTCAAGGAGAAGATCGTCTTCCTCTCCTCGCGCAAGCGTTACATCGTCGTGGACGCCTCCAAACACGTCGAAAAACTCGGCACGAATTTCGCCGTGCCCATCGAGGTTTTTCCGGGGGCGCTCGGGCTTGTGAAATCCGAACTCGGCGCACTCGGCGTCACGGCGCTCGAGGTGCGCTCGGGCGAAGGCAAGGATGGCCCCACGATCACCGAAGCCGGGAATTTGATTCTCGACGTGAGATTTTCCGAGATCGGCGAAGGCCTCGAGAAGGCAATCAATTCCATCACGGGCGTGATCGAAAACGGCCTGTTCATCGGCTACGAGATGGAAGTCCTCAGCCCGTAGCCCGGGTTTGCTAGCGCCGCACGATGGTGACCGTGCGTGCCGCAGTGCTCGAGCCATCGGTGCCGATCCCGCGAATTCGCACAATGGTTTTTCCGGGCTTGAGACTGGTGATGCGAATGGACCATCCGCCGTCCGCCCGCACGTCCGCCCGCTGCTTTTTCCCACCTTCCTCCCATTGAACGGATGTCGTGGACGAGGACGCCTTCCCGCGAATCACGAACGATGAGGCCGTCGTGCGCTTGACGCTTTTGCCGTTCACATTGATGGACGGCGCCGCGGGCGGCGGGGTTGGTGTGGGCGTCGGCGTGGGTGTCACCGGCGAATACGTGACCTGGAAAATAAGATTCGATGCGCCGGTGCCGCCGAAATTCGGAATCTGCGCGATGATGCCGCCGAAAATGTAACCGATGACGGTCGGCGCGGTGAGCGCGTCGAGATTGAGCATGCCATTGTCAGACGTGGCAATGCCGGCGGCCGGAATGAAACGGGCATTCGCGCCAAATAAAAATCGCGTGTTTCCATTGCTCGGGTTCGGAATCGAGGGAAATTCGCCGAGATAATATTGCGTGTAGACGCCGCTCGCCGTTCGCACGATGGACGACATGCTGTCAATGAACGGCATGAAACTGTCGTAGGCGATCTGGCCGGTCGTCGTGTTGTAAAATTCGAGGCTGATCCCGCCCATGAGGATCGTGTGCGTCTCGTCGCGGCTTGCCGAGTAGAGGCTGATGTGCGCGGCCTCGTAGTTGTTCATGCCCTGCTTGAATGTCGCGGGGGCCGTTGGATCCGCCATCGAAGGCGTGCCGGACGAATTGATTTCCACCGGCACCGTCCATGCGCCGCCGGCAAGCGTGAAGACGCCGGAAAAAGCGATCAACCCTTCGTTGAATCCGCCCATGCCGTCACTCTGCATCATCGGCATGACGTTGAGGTCGCGGCGGCGATAGTCGTCGTCGGGGGCGCTGGAACTGGGATTCACAATCGAGAGCGTCACGCCATTGTCCACGATGTCGAAGGCGCGAACCTGCATCGTGTAGTTGCCATTCGCGCCCGTGTTGTAGGGACCTTCGAAGTCCTGGCCGAACGTGAGAAACGTGCGGCCGCCGATGACGTTCATCTGGCCGCCGGTCACGCGAAGCAGCGGATCGCTGGTCTGGCGCAGATGCGAGATCAACGTGCCGTTGCTGTTGACCACCCAATCCACCACCCCGGCGAGATCGAGCGCGGTGAGCGTGTCGTAGGTCGTGAAATTGTCGGCGACCCGGTCGTAAACATAACCGCCAGCGATGTAGAGCGTATCGCCAATCTGCGTGAACTCGGCGCTCGTGGAGGACAATGCGTCCACCTGCGCGACGCTGAGACCGGAAGTGGGGTCCTGCAACGAGCGACTGCTCACGATTTTTGCAACGGGATCAATGACCCAGATGAACGTGTTTTGAAATGCGGGCGGAAAATTCTGGAAACCGTCGTTGGTGAAGTCGTGCAGCCCGTTGGTGCGGCCGGCGACGAGAACCCACTGGCCGTTGTAAACGCCGAGGGCGTAGGAATGCAGCGTGGGCAGTTGCGAGGCGCCGCCGAAATCGAATGCGTCGAGCGTGATCGTGTAAGGCACGCCACCACCGACGACGATGGGACTGAGCGTGCCGGTCTGGTTCTGCGCGCGCGCAGCGGATACGAACACCGCCAGCAGCGCAGCCATGCCGCCGAGCCGCAAAAGACCGCGAGCTCCGGCCCTCACGGGATCAATCCCCGTAGGATTTCTCGACGCGCTCCGCGACGTCCTTGTAGCCGTAATCCACCTCGTAGATCTGCTTCATCGCGTTGATGGATTTTTCCTTGTCGCCCTGCTTCTCGTAAACGAGGCCGAGGTTGTAGACGATGTCCTTCTTCACGGCGTCCATCGTGATCAGCTCGCTGGCGGCGTCCTCGAGCGTCTTCGCCGCGAGGTCGAGCATGTTGCGCTCGACGAAGCATTTGCCGAGCAGGTTCATCGCGCGGAGGCGGACGTTCGGATTCTGGCGCGCCTTTTGCAGCTCGGGAATCGCGTCCTTGTATTCGCCGATGCGCACGAGGATCTCGCCGATTTCGAAACGGAACATGAGGTCGGTCGGGTTGCGCTCGACGCGCGCCTTTGCTTCCTGAAGCTCAATGAGCGCGCGATCGCGCAGGATCGTTTCGCGCGATTCGCGGGCCTGCGAGGCCTCGGGTGAATTCGGATCCACGGACGCGAGGTAGGCGTCGAATTGCGCAAGGCTCGTGTCGTATTGCTTGATGCGCAGGTCGGCGGCCTTGCGCACGAGCGCGGCGTCGGAGTTGTTCGTGAGGCCGGCCGCGTAGGTGAACCATTGCACGGCGTTCTCAAGGTCTTCCTTCTGCTCGTAGAGCTCGGCGATCTTGCGCGCGGTATCCACGTGCTGCGGGTCCTCCTGGTATTTTTCACCAAGCTCGGCGAGCTGCTGATCAATCATCTCGACGCTGCGCACCACGCGGCTCTTCTGCTCGAGCGAGACGGCGGTGGCGGAGTCGCGCATCAAATCGCGATACGTATTGTCCTCCTTGTCCCATCCGCCGCGCTTCATCGAGGCGCGGGCGGCGGCGTCCTTGCCGGCCTTGAGGGCGAGGAGGTCGGTGGAATTGATTTCGACGATCTTCGTGTAGACGTCCACGGCCTTGTCGGGATCGTCAATCGCGACGTAGTGCTTCGCGAGTTCGTGCAGCATTTTCGTGTCGCGCGGCGCGCCCTGCACGATGGTCTCGAGCGCGAAGGTCGCCGTCTCGGGCATGGTCGCGGCCATCGCAGCGTCGCGCAGCATGAGGTTCACCTGCTGGCTGAACGGGTCGTTCTCGAGCAGTTTCTCGATCTCCACGATCGCGCCCGGTGCGTCCTTCTTGATCATGCCGGCGACTTTCATGGACGAAAACGAAGCGCCGGAAAGCATGCTTTTTTTGCCGGCGGTGGCGGACTTGCTGGCTTCGGCTTTGCGCAGGAGCTGGCGTCCAGTCAGGAATTCGGGCTCCGTTTTCAACATGCCCTGCATGAGCTGGATCACGTAGCCATAGTTCTTCAGCTGCATCGCGCTCAGGGCTTTCAGCCAGGTCGCACGGTTTTGCTCGGGGAGTTCTTTTTCGGTCTTAACGGCCATAGGG
>JBOHXO010000307.1:0-11244 GCA_050737475.1 Chthoniobacterales bacterium | reverse complement strand
GCCCATGGGCGAGGAGGATTGGGAGGAAGGCGGCTGGATGCGCACGCTCGGCATGTTCCTCTCCGGCGACGCAGCCGAGATTCGCAACACCGTCGGCCGGCGCGTGAAGGACAACGACTACCTCATCCTCCTCAACGCCCACCACGAGCCCGTGGATTTCAAGCTGCCGAAGGACGTCCGCCGCAAACACTGGTTCGTCGCCTTCGACACCGCCCGTCCCGAACTCGAGCCGCACAAGGAGCGGGCCTCCGGCGCCGGCGTAAAGCTGGAGGCGCGCTCGCTCATCGTGCTCGGCCATGCCCGCTGAGAATGCGAAATGCGAAATGGCAAATGAGCGTCTCCCATTCCGCATTTCGCATTCCCCATTTCGAATTTTATGTGGCTAGCCACCTACCGCATCCAGCTCCACAAAGGCTTCCCGCTTTCCGCAGCCGCGGAAATCCTCCCCTACCTTCGCGATCTCGGCATCAGCCACGTTTACCTCTCGCCCTGCCTGCAAGCCGCCCCGGGCAGCACGCACGGCTACGACGTCGCCGATCCCACGCGCATCAATTCCGAACTCGGCGGCGAAGTCGCCTGGAAAAAATTCCAGGACGCCATGAAGGAATCCACCCTTGGCGTGCTGCTCGACATCGTGCCGAACCACATGACGACGCACATCTCGAACCCCTGGTGGTGCGACGTCCTCACGCACGGCCCGTTCAGCGAGCACGCGCATACGTTCGACATTTTTCCGTTCGACATCGCAGAGCGCTGGGAAATCGCGCTCTGCACGCTCGGCGATCCATACGGCCGCGTGCTCGAGCAGGGCCAGTTCGCCATTGATCTCGAAAGCGGCCTGCCCCGCCTGCGCTACTTCGACAACACATGGCCGATCTGTCCGGCAACATGGCGCTCCATCCTCGGAACAGCCGCGCCCGACCTCGGCTACACGTTCTCCGACCTCGACAAAATCCGCACGCTCCCGACTCCTGGCGCCGGGGACATCGCCCGCTACCGCGAACTCACGGGACAGCTCGTGGACGCCGTCGGTGCCTTGCTCCGCGATGAATCAGTTCGCGCAACGATCAAAAAAAACTGCGCCAGCCTCGCCGCGAAACCCGACGAATTGCACCAGCTCATTGACCAGCAATTCTACCGCCTCGCGTGGTGGAAGCTCGAGGGGGAGATCGTCAATTACCGCCGCTTCTTCAACATCGGCACGCTCATCGGCATCCGCGCGGAATCCACCAGCGTCTTCGAGTCCACTCACGCCCGCGTCGCCCGCATGATCAAGGCCGGTGAACTGGACGGCCTGCGCGTGGATCATCCCGACGGCCTCGCCAACCCGCGCGAATACTTCGAGCGCCTGCGCAAGCTCTTCCCCGACGGCCGCATCCATGCCGAAAAAATTCTCGATTCCGAGGAGACGCTTCCCGACGACTGGCCGATTGATGGCACCGTCGGCTACGAATTCCTCAGCAAGGTGAACCGCCTGTGGATGGATGAGGAAAAAGCCGACGCGCTCACTTCCGTCTACGCCGATTTCACCGGCCACCCCGTCAATTACTCCGCGCTCGTTCGTGAAAAAAAACTCGCGATCATCGAGGCGCATTTCATCGCCGATCTGGAGCGTCTCAGCTCGCTCGCCGTGAGCATCGCGCAGGAACGCTGGGCGACCCACGATCTCTCGCGCGCCCAGCTCCAGCACGCCATCGCGCTGCTCATCGTCTCGCTGCCCGTCTATCGCACCTACCTCACGCCCGACAACAAACCCGTCTCCGCGGCCGACGAAAAAATCATCACCGACGCCGTCGCCGCCGCCCGTGCGCAAGTGGACGGCACACGCATGGGCTCGGGCGGCATCGAGCCGCAGGTCTTCGATTTTCTCGACGCCCTGCTCACGAACGAACTCTCGGGTCCGATGGAAAACGACTTCATCGCGCGCTGGCAACAGCTCGCACCCGCCGTGATGGCCAAGGGCGCCGAGGACACGACATTCTATTGCTACGACCGCCTCGTCTCGTGCAACGAGGTCGGCTCGAACCCCGCGCTGCTCGGCATCTCGCCGCAAAAATTCCACCAATTCTGCGCGCACCTTCAAAGCCGCTGGCCGCGCAACCTGCTTCCGACTTCCACACACGACAACAAACGCAGCGAGGACGTGCGCACGCGCATCAACGTGCTCACTGAGATTCCCGAAAAATGGAACGCCGCACTCCAGCGCTGGTCCGCAATGAATCAGGCTGCGTGGAAAGGTCGCGAGCCCGACCGCCACGCCGAATACCTGCTCTACCAGACGCTCATCGGCGCATGGCCGATTAATTTCGACCGCGCGTGGGAATATCTGCTCAAGGCCTGCCGCGAGGCGAAGATTCGCACGACATGGCACGAGCCGAATACCGCCTACGAGGACGGGCTGCGGGAATTCACCGCGGCGATGCTCGCAAACAAGGCATTCGTCGCAGACCTGGAAACCTTCGTCGAGCCGCTCGTCCTGCCCGGCCGCATCAACAGCCTCGCGCAGACGCTCATCAAACTTACCGCGCCCGGCACGCCGGATTTCTATCAAGGCTCCGAGCTTTGGGATCTCAGCCTCGTGGATCCCGACAATCGCCGACCCGTGGATTTTGAAAAACGCCGCGAACTCCTCTCGAAATGCGAAGGCATCCCCGGCGATTGGGACAGCGGCATCCCAAAACTCTGGCTCATCAAGCGCGCCCTCGAGGTTCGCCGTGCGCGACCCGCGAGTTTTGATGGCGCGCACCAGCCGCTCAGCGCCCGCGGCTCGCGGCTCAGCCACCTCATTGCTTATTTGCGCGGGGACCACGTGCTTGTCGCCGTGCCGCGATTCACGCTCTCGCTGGAGGACGGCTGGGACGACACGACGCTGGGACTTCCCGCCGGCATGTGGCGCAACGTCTTCGACAAATCCACGCACACCGGCGATGTCGCACCCGCCGCGCTTTTCGAAAAATTCCCCGTCGCACTGCTCACTCGCGAATCATGAAAGTCTGGTCCCCGCTCAGCAAAAACGTCGAACTCGTCCTCGACGCCGGCACCGTCCCAATGACCCGCGACAACCGCGGCTGGTGGAACGCAGCGTCCCTTCCGGCGGGAACGAAATACCGATTCAATGTGGACGGCAAAGGCCCCTTTCCCGATCCGCGCTCAGCGTGGCAGCCCGACGGCCCGCACGGCACGTCGGTCGTGGTGGATCATTCGGTGTTCAAATGGCGCGACGAAAACTTTGTCGCGAAGCCGCTCTCCGATGCCGTTGTTTACGAGCTGCACACCGGCACGTTCACGCCGGAAGGCACCTACTCCGCCGCTGCGAAAAAACTCGAATACCTGCGCGACCTCGGTGTCACGCACGTCGAACTCATGCCGCTCGCGACGTTCCCCGGCAGCCGCGGCTGGGGCTACGACGGCGTGTCGCTCTACGCACCGCATCCCGCTTACGGCATTCCCGACGAACTCAAGGCATTCATCCAGCACGCCCACGATCACGGTCTCGCGGTGCTGCTCGACGTCGTTTACAACCACCTCGGCCCCGACGGGAACTTCCTCGGCGCGTTCGCTCCTTATTTCACGGATCGCGTGAAGACGCCGTGGGGCGACGCCGTGAACTTCGACGGCGAGCACAGCGATGAAGTCCGCGCCTTCTTCGTCGGGAACGCGCTCATGTGGATGCGCGACTATCACTTCGACGGCCTGCGCCTCGATGCCGTGCACGCGATTTTCGACCAAAGCGCGACACACGTGCTCGAACTTCTCGCCGAGCGCGTCGCCGAACTCTCCGCGATCACGAACCGCAAACTCATCCTTATCGCCGAGAGCGATTTCAACACGCCGCGGCTCGTGCAGTCCGTCGCCATCGGCGGCTACGGTCTCGACGCGCATTGGGAGGACGACTTCCACCATGCGCTCCACGCGTTCTTCACCGGCGAAAAGGGCGGTTACCACGCCGACTTCGGCACGCTCGCGCAGGTCGCAAAATCGCTGGAGCAGGCCTACGTCTTCGACGGCCAGTATTCCGTCTTTCGCAAGCGCAGCCATGGCCGGCCGCCGTTGCATGTGAATGCCTCGCAGATCATCGTCTTCGCGCAGAACCACGACCAGACCGGCAACCGCGCGCTCGGCGAACGCCTGAGCCATCTTTTGGAACTGGAAACGCTCAAGGCCACAGCCGCGCTCGTGCTGCTCAGCCCGTTCGTGCCGATGCTTTTTCAAGGCGAGGAATGGGGGGCCGACACGCCATTTCTCTACTTCACCGACCACCACAACGAACTCGGACGCATGGTCACCGAAGGCCGGCGCCGCGAGTTCGCGTCGTTCGACTGGCACGGAAAAGAAGTGCCCGACCCGCAATCACCGGAAACCTTCGAACGCTCGAAATTGCAATGGAGCGAACTCGACGATGCGAATCACCGCGAGCTCCTCGAATGGCACCGCTCGCTCATCGCGCTGCGTCGCACGATTCCGCATGGCACGCCGGCGGAGGTCGTATTCGACGAAAACGACCGCTGGCTCACGTTGCGGCGCGGCTCACTGCTCGTCGTCTTCAATTTCGCAGCCGCGCCCCGGCCCATTCCGTTGCCAGCTGGCGACTGGCAGCCTCGATTTCCCGGAGATCCCATCGTCTTTCCTGCCCGATCCACGACGGTGCTGACCGATCGCTGAGGCTCAAGGCCGCTTTGCCGCAACGCGCGCCTGCGGCTGCCAGAGCGGCTCGCCGAGCCAGAATGGCCTGTCCACGCCCTCGCGAAACGCCTGCAGCGACTCGGCCGAGGTATTCACGCGTAGATTGCTGTAGGTGCCATCCTCGTTCTGCCAGCGCTCGTTCCAATACACAGCGGCCTTGATGCGCGGGAAACGTTTCTCGATGGATGCAAACGCATGCGCGAACCATTGCGCCTTGTTCCCCTGCTCCGGAAACTCGCCGACCCCAAACTCCGCCACCATGATCGGTTTTTGCGGATCGAGCGCGGCGAGCCAGCGATACGGCTCGTCGAGAAGATCGTCATCGAAGTCCACCCAGTGGTCGTGCCTGTTGCGAAACTGCATGCCGTAGACGCTGGCGCCAAGCCAGTCCACGTAGTTCGCGCCGGGGTAATATTGCTTGTAGGAATTCCACGCATCATTCGTGACGCCGTAGTTGTTCACGTGAAAAACCCACAGCACGTTGCCGGCTCCGCGCGCGCGAACGCGATCCACGATGTAGCGCCATGCGGTTTTGAATTTTTCCGGACCGGCGAATTTTCCGCCGCCCAGCGGCTTTTCCGCGCCGTAGAAGTAGCCCGACCACGGAAACCAGCTCCCATTCATCTCGTTGCAAAGCGACACGAGAAACGGCGTGCCATAAGCGCGGGCGGAGTCGGCCCAGTGGTCAATATAGACGTCGAATTTTCCCGCGAGAATGTTGTCGAGGCTGAATTTATCCGGTCCGCTGTCCTGCTCGTAGGGCTTGCCCCAGGGCGACCAGAAAACGAGCGGCACGGACCCGTGGCGGCGGATGAGTTCGAGATTGGCAGTGGGAAACGTGCCCTCGCCCCAGTAGCTCGACGACGCAACGATCGCGAGGTGCCTGCCAATCAAATCTTCAAAACGCTGCACCCTCTCGAGATTGACATCGTCCTCGGTGTCGCCGGCATCCACGAACGCGCCGAAATACGCGCCCCTCTCCGGCACGGCGAGACGCTGCACCGGAATGGCAGGCGCCGCCACCACGTGCTGGATTTCAAAAGCCGAAGCGAAGAGCACGATAATTGCCGCAAGACGTTTCATGCGACCTCCGGAACACTGGCCGTTCGATCGAGTTTTCCCCAGCCCACCCATGCCCCGCGGATCGCCCGCAGCACGGCCTTCCACACCACGTAGCTCAGCAATGGACGGTAAACGAAACGCATCGGCACAATGCGCCATGCAGCGCGAAGCGGCTCGCCCTCCATCGCGCAAGCTCCCGCAGCGAGCACCAACTCAGCCGCGAGGAACGCCGCGAAGTAGGGAAAAATGTCCATGCCGCGTCCGATGAAAAGCGCGTAGAGGCACAATCCATCAATGAGCGGGGCGACTGCGACGAGTCCGAGTTGAAAGAGCCAGATGCTCGGGAGGCTGAACCATCCGAGCCCCGGATGGCGGCTTGAGCCGAGGAGACGGCGATGTTTCCAGATGCTCTGCAATGTGCCGAAGGCCCAGCGAAACCGCTGCTTCGCGAGCGTGCTCACCGTCTCGGGCGCCTCGGTCCATGCAACCGCGGACGGCGCGTAGGCGACGCGAAATCCGGCTTGATGCACGGCCAGCGTAAGGTCGGTATCCTCCGCCAGTGTATCGCGGCTGAATCCGCCGGCGGCGAGAATCGCATCGCGTCGAAACGCACTGATCGCGCCGGGCGCCACGGTGATCGCGTTCCAAAGCGCATAGGCGCGGCGGTCGAGATTGAAGCCGCAAATATATTCGAGGTCCTGGCAGCGCGCGAGGAACGTGCGGCGATTCCCAACGCGGGCATGTCCCGACACCGCGCCCACGCCGGGATCGGCGAACGGCTGCACCAGCGGCAGGAACGCATCCGGCTCGATGCGCGTATCCGCATCAATGAGCACCACGATGTCGTGAGCCGCCGCAAGCATTCCGCGCTCGAGCGCCGCGGCCTTTCCCTGGTTCACCTGCGCAAGCACGCGCACGCCGGGATCCACCGACGACGCGGCTCGCGAGGTCTCGTCGCGCGATCCGTCGTCAATCACGATCACTTCCAGCAGTCCGGGATAATTTGTCGCGAGCACGGAACGAATCGTCGCGGCAATCACGCGCTCCTCGTTGTAGGCCGGGATCAGCACGCTGATCGCAGGCGAGAGAGTTCCCACGGATTCTCCGCGCGAGTTTCGTCGATGCCACACCGCCAGCGTGAGGACGATGATCGTCCGCGCAAGCACGAGAACGACAGCCGCAGCGAGAAAGCTCCAGAACGCGCGCTCGACCCAGTAAATGACGCCGAATCCCAACGCGCTCGCCATGTCGTCGAACGTGCGTTGTGTTCTTGGAAGCGGCGGCATCAAGGCATCCGCGGTCGTGCCCATCAGCTTGTGCAGCGAGACGACGCGGCTTCCGCGCTCCCGGAGATATTCGAGAATTTTTGGCAACGCCTCGACGGTCTGCGAGCGATCCCCGCCGCCGTCGTGCAGGAGAACAATGGAGCCGCGTGTGATTTGATCGCGCACTCCATTGACGATTTCGTCCGCGCCCGGCTTCGCCCAATCCTGCGGATCAATGGCCTCGAGCACGGTGAGATAATTCATGTCGTCGGCGATCTGCAGCGGCGCAAGTTGCCCGGCATCGGTCGGCGAGGAATCCGCATCGTAGGGCGGACGAAACAATGTGGTGGACCGCCCGGTGATACCCTCGATCAGGCGCTGCGTGGCATTGAGCTCGAGCTTCACCTGCTCGGTGGAAACGAGCGCGAGGTTCGGATGAGTGTAGGTGTGACTTCCGATCTCGTGTCCCTCGGCGAGAATGCGGCGGACGAGTTCGGGATACTGCTCGGCGTTCTCACCGATGAGGAAAAATGTCGCATGCACGTGCCATTGCCGGAGGACATCCAGAATCTTCGGCGTCCATTCCGGATCGGGGCCGTCGTCAAACGTCAGTGCGACCTCGCGGCCGTCGCCCGCACCTGTGTGGTAGAGCGTGGGATAGGCGGGAAAATCGCGGTAGTCCTCGGCGACGCGCCCGTCCGGCCGCATCGCAACCGTGCGGCTGCCATCCTCCTGCCGGTCATCCACCCAAACCATCTCGCCTTTCCCGAGGTTGGTGACAACAGGATCGGCGGGAATGAGCGTGAGCGGCGCAAAGTCGGCGGGCGACGGTTGTTTGGTCGCGGCGACGTCGAATGCATCCCACGTCCTGGGGTCCTCACCGCCGAGACTTGTCATCAGGAATCCTCCGACACCGCGGTCGTTCGCAGCGCGCAGTTCATTCAAAAAAGTCACCGCGTCGGAAAACCACACCGTGTGCTCCACGCCGGAATCCGTATAGGCGAATGTCGGGCTGAATTGCGGCGGATGCACACCCACGCTCGTGGAGCCGGCATAGCGCGCGCGGCTCATCGCATCGGCAAAGGAAATCGTCTGCGCCGTGGACTGGCCGTCCGCCCAATCGTAGCCATAGGTCGCGACATCCACGATCCACCGCGAGGGATCGCCGTAGGCAGTGAGCACCTTCAACCAGCCTTCGAACCAGTCCTGCGAGGCGACCGGTCCCGGTGCATCCTCCTCCGCATTTTCATCGCGCAACACAGCGACGAGGCGGTCGGCAATTCCCGTGAGCGCGGACAAATCGAACTTGTCCATTTCGTCGCCAACGGAAATCGAAACCCACAACTCACGCTTGTCGGAATGCAGTCCGGACGCAATCTCGCGGAAGAGTTCGGTGTATTGATCGCGGTATGCCGGATCCACTTCCTCCCAATCAATCAAAACCCCGCTCGCGCCCATGCCGGCGAGCTCCCCGCGCAATTGTCGGATGAAGTCCGCGCGATGGGCCGCGGGGCCGAAGGCGAGATATTCCACGCCCTCCGGCTCCCAGCCTTGATCGCCCATGTTGGTGAGTTGCGGCACAAGCTTGAGGCCGCTGAGTGCCGCAAATTTTTCGAGGCGCGAATCCCGCGAGACCTGCAGGCTGCCATCCACTCCGGTCATGCGCATCGCTTCGGGACAAACGTGCGTGAGGCGGCTCGCGTGTGCCGTGAGCGAGCGGAAACTTTGTTCGTCGGAGTCCGGATAAAAGGCGGCGCGAATTTGTCCGGAATCGAAAACCGCTGCGGTGCGGGGCTTGTGGCTTGCGGCAAGCGCACCAAGGCGTTGCTGGTTTTCCTCGTAGTAACTCTGCCAGCTGTCCTGATCGACGACCGTGATCTGCTGCGGCGACTCGATCACGATCTGCGGGCGACCGCCGGCTGTGAGCACGAGCAGACCGCGCACCAGCACCGTGTCGCCTTTGAAAGCATCGAACCCCAGTGGGAAATGGTCGTAGTTCGCCTTGAATATCGCGACCGTCGCGCCCTCGGGATTCATCGAGAGCACAAGCGAGGTGAGATTCTCCGGCTGCGATTTGTCCACGGCGACGACCTCGCCCCGCACCGTGACTGTCTTTCCGCTGAGCAGGCGCAGATTGGCAGTGGCACTCGCGGGAATCACCGCCACGGCCGACGGCGCCTTCGTCTGCGCGAACGGATTGGCCTTCTGCTCGGCGCGAATCTGGCGCTTGAGCTCCAGCACATTCGCGGGCAACGGCGGCGACTGCAGCAGCGTCCTGATGAATACAAAAACGCCTAGCCCGATCGTGAAGACGATGATGGCGACGGCAAACCTCCAGCGCGGCCAGCGTTTGCCGGTCGGGTCGAGAAATACAAAGTTGCCAGAACTCACACGGTGCTGTCTTTACTCACTCAGACCGTCACCCGTGTGCACCGTTCAAAACCGGACGAAGTTTCTTCGCAACGGTCAGCTCAGTTTTTTCTCGAGAATCTCGCCCGCAAGGCCGGGATTCGCCTTGCCCTTCGAAAGCTTCATCACCTGGCCCTTGAGGAAATTGATCACGGAGGTTTTGCCGGATTTATATTCGGCAACAGGCCCGGGATTTGCGGCGATCACCTCGTCGCAAAATACCTCGATCGCGCCAGTGTCACTCACCTGCTTGAGGCCCTTTTCCTCGACAATCACGGCGGCCGGCTTCTTCGTCGCGAACATCTCGGCGAAGACTTCCTTGCCCTGCTTGCCATTGATCGTGCCCGACTCGATGAGGTTCACGAGTTCGTCGAGTGCGGCTGCGGGAATCGGGCAATCGCTGATCGGCAGGCTCTCCGCGGAAAGCGCACTCTGGAGGTCGTTGAGAATCCAGTTCGCCACGCTCTTCGGTTTCTTCGCGCCTTTGGCGGCGGTCTCGAAATACGTCGCGAGGTCGAGATCGTTCGCGAGCACGCCTGCGTCGTAATCGCTCACACCGTAATCCGCGACAAAGCGGGCGCGCTTGTCCCATGGCAGCTCCGGCATGCGTTCACGTGCCGCGGTGACGAGCGTTTCCGTTTTCACGGGTAGCAAGTCGGGATCGGGAAAATAGCGGTAGTCGTGCGCGGATTCCTTGATGCGCATGAGCGTTGTTTCGCCACGCACGTCGTCCCAGCGGCGCGTTTCCTGGTCGAGCGTGCCGCCGGCTTCGAGCACTTCGATCTGTCGCGGAATCTCGAACAACAACGCGCGGCGCACACCGCTGATCGAGTTGAGATTTTTCAATTCGATCTTCGTGCCCCACTGCGTGGTATCGGCGCGGCGCACCGAGACATTCACGTCGCAGCGCAGCTGGCCCTTCTCCATGTCCGCATCGCTCACACCGCCATAAATCATCACCTGCTGCAGCACGGTGAGATACGCAAACGCCTCCTCCGCCGAGGCGATCTCGGCCTCGGAAACGATTTCCATGAGCGGTGTGCCGGCGCGATTGAAATCAATGCCCGTGCCGCTCTCCATGTGAAAACTCTTCGCCACGTCCTCCTCGAGGTGAATGCGCGTGAGGCGGATTTTCTTGTCCGGCGTCGCGATGGTTTTCTGCGCGTCCTTGGGATACGCGAGATCGTGCAGCGGCACCGCGCCGTCGAGGCAGATCGGCAGGTCGTATTGCGAAATCTGATAGTTCTTCGGCATGTCCGCGTAGAAATAATTCTTCCGGTCGAACTTGCACTTCGGCGCAATCTCGCAGCCGAGCATGAGGCCGGCGAGCGTCGTCAATTTCAACGCCTCCCCGTTCATCACCGGCAGCGCGCCCGGCATTCCGAGACAGACGGGACAGACGTGCGTGTTCGGCTCGGCGCCGTATTCGACCGCACAGGCGCAGAACATCTTGCTGCGCGTCTTGAGCTGCACGTGGACCTCGAGTCCGATGGTGGCGATGTAGTCGTTGGGCATGTTACGGCTTTTGTGATTTGGGCGTCGGCGTGGCGGCGGGCTTTGGCGGGTTCAGGGCGTAATCGAGCGCCTTTTCGATATCAATCTTTTGCAGTTTCGCGATCAAGCCGGGATCCTTCACCGCATCCATCATCTTCGGGCTCGTGAGCAATCCGGACGTATTTTGCGAGCGCACCATCTCCTGCACCTCGGCATCCTGCGCGATGTCGAGAAAATGCGCGTCCACCAGTACATCATCGATGCCGGGATAGGTAATGAACCGTCGCATCGCCTCGGGACTCGCAACCAGTTGACCAAGCCTGTCGAGCAG
>JBOHXO010000306.1:0-15052 GCA_050737475.1 Chthoniobacterales bacterium | reverse complement strand
ATATTAGTGTGGCGTCGGATGGGTAGCAAGTGGCGTCGGGCGCGTCCGGTGTGAGTCAGGCGGCTGCGGAGGCGCGATCCAGCGCGGCCTCGAGGGCGTCGGGGCGGATGGGCTTTTGCAGGTAGTCGTTCATGCCGGCGGCGAGGCAGCGGGCGCGGTCGTCAGGCATGGCGTCAGCGGTGAGTGCGATGATCGGGATGTTGCTGCCGAGTTCGCGGATCGCCTTTGTCGCGGCCAGGCCGTCGAGCTCTGGCATCTGGATGTCCATGAGGATCGCTTCGAAATCGTTGGCGCTTTTCACAGCCTCGACGCATTCGGCGCCGTTCGTCACGAGCACGCTCGCGAAGCCGATGCCATCGAGCATCTTTTTGACGAGCTTGCGATTGATGGCGTTGTCGTCCGCCACGAGGATGCGGCGGCCGAGCGGAATGGTCTGCGCGGACTCCCTGCCGGTGGGCGTGGAGTGAGCAAGCGTGCCGGGGCGGCGAATGGCGGGCACCATGACCCTGCCGACGCGCGGCGTGGCGCGGAGCAGTGTGTCCGCAAGCGAGGCGGCGTGGATGGGTTTCACGAGCCGGTGGAGCGAGTCGAAGGGCCCGTGCGCGGCCGTGGGCAGGCGGCCGGGAGGGCCTGCGAGAATGATGCCGCCGACGTTGCGACGCGGCGAATTGCGGAGCTTGTCCACGAGATTGAGGCCGTCCATGTCGGGCGGCGCCGAGTCGAGCAGGGCGACGTCGAATCGGCGGTGCTCGGCGGCGAAAATCGCATCGCGGCCGCGCGAAAATGCCTCGACCTGCATGCCCCACGCGACAAGTTGCGCAGTGAGCACGCGGCGTTGCGAGGCGTTCTTCTCGACCAGCAGCACGCGCAGGTCCTCGAGCGCGGCGAGTTCGCGCGGCGGCGGCGGCTGGTGCTCGGCAACATGCATCGGAATCTCGAGCCAGAACGTGGAGCCCACGCCCTCAACGCTGGTCAGGCCGATCTCGCCGCCCATGAGCGCGACGAGGCGCTTGCTGATGGCGAGGCCGAGGCCGGTGCCGCCGTGCTTGCGCGTCGCGGAGCTGTCGGCCTGCGTGAAGGGCTTGAACAATTTCGCCTGCTGGTCTGCCGAGATTCCTGGGCCGGTGTCGCGCACCTCGAAGCGCAGCCGCGCGAGCGACTCGCCGCGCCCGCCGGTCATGGCCCGCGAAGGCGCGCTCGTGAGCCGCACGGCGAGGCAGACCTCGCCCTTTTCGGTGAACTTCACGGCGTTGCCGGCAAGGTTGAGCAGGATCTGGCGCAGCCGGCCGCGATCGCCGACGACGACCAGCGGTGCATCCCCGGCGATGTCGCCGATGAGCTCGAGGCCGCGCGTGGAGGCCGGGGCGATGAGCACGTCGAGCGTGTCCTCGATGCAGCCTCGCAGGTCGAAGGGCTCGCTCTCGAGCTGCATGTTGCTCGCGTCCATCTTCGAGAAATCGAGAATGTCGTTGAGCAGGTGCAGCAGGCTGTCGCCGCTGGAGCGGATGGTATCAATGTAATCGCGCTGCTGCGCGGTGAGCTGCGTCTCGAGCAGCAGGCGCGTGAAGCCGAGCACGCCGTTGAGCGGGGTGCGAATTTCGTGGCTCATCACGGCGAGGAATTCGCTCTTCGCGCGGTCGGCGGTCTCGGCGGCGTTCTTCGCCTTGACGAGGCGTTCCTCGAATTCCTTCGACGCGGTGATGTCGCCCTGGATCGCGACGAGCCGTGTGGTTTTTCCAGCTTCGTCCTTGAGCGGCTGGAGCTCGAGGTTCGCCCAATACGGCGAGCCGTCGCGATGGATGAGCTGGAGCGCGGCGTGGACGCTCTGCCCGGCGATGGCGCTCTCGAGCAACGATGTGAGCCCGGCGTGGCTGGGCGCGGCGCTGAACAGCTCGGCGAATCCCTGGCCGCGCGCATCCGCACTGTCGTGGCCGGTGAGTGCATGGAATGCGGTGTTCGCCCAGATGACGACGCCCTGCGGATCGGTGAGGCACACGGCGTTGCTGGTGCGGCTGGCGATGAGCGCGAGCGCGGCGAGTTCCTCCTCCTCGTCCTTCATTTGCGAAATATCTTCGAGCACGCAGTCCACCTTGATCGCGCGCTGACGGCCGTCCTCCTCGACAAACGTCACCACGCCACGCTCGCGGAACCACAGCCAGACATCACCCTCGTGGCGCACGCGATAGGAGAGCTCGTAGGTGCGCCTTTGCGCGGTGGCGTTTTCCGCGGCGAGCCGCACGCGGGCGACGTCCACGGGATGAATGCGAGTGAGCCATTCGCCGAAATCCATCGGCATCTTCTCGAGCACGGTGCCGAGCAACGCCTTCGTGTCGCCGTCCCACAGCATGCAGCCGGCATCGAGATCGCGGTGCAGCACGAGCTGACCGAGCGCTTCGACGAGGCGGGTATTGCGCTGCTCGAGCCACGCCTGGCCGCGCATGGCCTCGCCGCCGGTGGTCTCCGCGACGAGGTGCGACGAGCGGATGTTGAAATAGAGCAATGCGACGGCGCCGCAGGCGAGCACGGCGATTCCGATGCCGGTGCCGACCCACATGCGCAGGTTCGTCATCGTGGCCTCCTGCGATTTGCTGCTGAGGTCGGCGGCAATGGCGGCGTCGCTGCCGAGCGGGGCGACGCCGGAGCGCCAGTAACGATAGCCGTCGTAGTTCGCGCCATCGGTCGAGCCAGGAACGCGATTTTTCAAAACATCGAGCACGACAGGATACGCCGGGTCGTCCTCGGGCAGCGCGCTGCGCAGCGGGAGCGGATTCACCGGGCGATTCATGCCGACTGCGGCCGCGACGGTTTCGCTATCGAGGATCACGGCGATCTTGCCGGAACGGTCGAGCATGAACGTGCGCACGCGGCTTACGTCGGGATATTGTTTGTGGAAGGCGATGAGCGTGGCCAGTGCGCGCTTGTGGTTGTCGGACCACATTTTTTCGCTGAGCGCTACCTTATGATGGAGCGCGGGATCGAGACCGAGCATGGCGGCGCGGGCGGAGTCAATGGCCTCCTTGTTGATGGCCTCTTCGAGTTTGCGTTCGCCGTAGCGGCCGCCCATCCAGACACCGATCACCGCGCAGGTCGTGAGCGCCACCCAAATGAGGAAAGCCTCCCGCGCGGGCCGGAAGGCTGTGCTCAATGATGTGGTGGCGGTTTGTGCGGACATAAAACCGCCCTGTCGCGGTCGTGGACAAAAATAGTCACTTTGCGGAACAATCCAAGTGCTTAATCTGTTAAATCGTTCAAAAAGGCACTTTTTCAGGCTGATTCCCGATGGCGCGGAGGCTTGACAGAGGAGCCGCAGACGGGTCCAGTCAGTCGCGATGAGACACTTTCTTCCAGTTTTGATGGCTTTGGGTCTCGCTGCCGCTGCGAAGGCCGATCTGGCAAGCTCCCTGTCACCGGCGCAACTGAAGCAACTTCAGAGCGGCCAGCTGGTCGTCGAGTCGAAGGACATTCCGGGCGGCGTCTGGCCGCAGCTTACAGTTTACACATTGGTGAGTGCGCCGGTGTCGGTGATTGGCGCGTTGTTTCGCGACTACGCCCATGCCCAGGATTATCAGCCGAGCATCGTCTCCGCGAAGGTGGTCGCGCAGCCCGCCCCGAATGTATACAACGTGCAATACACGCAAAAGCTGCCGCTCTTTGGCACCACCAGCTTCACCGTGCAGAACACATTCAGCGATGGGAAGGACGGCGGGCTGACGGTGACCTGGAAGCTGTTGCAATCCTCGATGGCCGACGTGTCGGACGGATCATTGCGTGTCGAGCCCTATGCCGGAGGCTCGATTCTGCGCTACGTGAATTACGTGAAGCCGAAGCTTGGCTTCATTGCCGGTGCGGCGAAAAGCTCGGCGCTGGATTCCGTGAAAAGCACGGTGACCGACCTCAAGAACGAGGCCGAGAAGCGCGCGAAAAAATAGCGCGGCGATGCCGGAACTCGAGCAGCACGTCGTCAACGACACGCTTGTCGCGAGGCCAGCGGGGCGCCTGGGAGCGGGCGAAAGCGTCGGGTTGCAGGAGGCGCTGGACGCCGTGTTTGTGAAGCCCGTGCGCAACCTTGTGTTGAATCTGCAGGACGTCACCTACCTCAGCAGCGCGAGCCTGCGCGTCTTCCTGCAATCGCGCCGCGCGGCCACGCAGCGGGGCGGCCAGTTTGTGCTCGCGGGCGTCCAGCCGTATTGCCGCGAGGTGCTGCGAATCTCCGGGCTCGACGATTCGTTTGCGATTTTCGAAACGGGCGCGGAGGCGCTTGCCACGCTGGATCCCGGGCAGTCCCGCCGCGAGTTGCCGCTGGGAATTTTCGATTTCACCCCAGGGTCTGACGAGCCCGGCGCGATCGAGGTGCTGGGCCACATTGACGACGTGCTGGAAAGCCGCGTGACCGAAGGCATGCTCAAGGCGAAGGCATTTTCCGCGAAGGGTTATTCGCTGGGGCTCGGCGGCCTCGGTGCCTCCGACGCCGAGGTGATGCCGCTGCTCGGCGAGATGATCACAATCGGCGGCACCATGGTGTGGCTGCCGACCGACGGGAAGGACACGCCGGATTTCATGATTCCAAAAGGCGACAGCGAACTCGTGAAAATCCGCACGGCGTTCAATGCGTCGCTCGCGGGTGCATTCAACGAGTTCGTCCACTTCCGCGCCGCATCGGCGGAGGGCGCGAGTCTTACGGAATTTTATCGCGCGTTGTTCGATCTCGCGAAGGAGCGCCGTCCGGATTTTCGCGGGGCGATCGGTATTGCGATGCGCGCCGACGTGAGTGCGGCGTATGGCAGTGGCGTGACGAAATCGCCCATCGCGGCGAACAAGCCGGCGAATGGAAAACAAATCATCGCGCCGGAAAATTTTGCGGAGTGGTTCGAGTTCGACACCGAGCCGAAGCAACGCGGTGTGACGGGATTGATCTCGGGCGTCGGCGTGGACTTGCGCGCGGATTTGTCGGTGTTCGACGCGGAGCATTTCGCGGCGACGTTTTACCGCAATCCCGCGAACCAGCCCGCGCTCGATTGCCTGCTCCACAACCACGGCGTGTTTTTCGACGCGCTGCCGTTTCCCGATCCGCCACGCGACCTGCACGCCGAAATTCAAAGCGTCGTCGAGGAGGGAAACTTCGTGGACATGCGCCATCTGCTCGACCGCACGGCGATCACACGCGCGCTGGCGGGATTGATCTACGTGCAGGATTTCCGGCCCGACGCAGAGTCTGCGTGAGCGGGCAACGGCGGCTTCATCGAAGCCGCCCTGCCGGAAAGGTTGGTAGGGCGGGATCGACGATCCCGCCGACTCCTAGCGGCGCCTGCCGCCACCGCCACGAGGGGCGCTGCGATGGACTTCCCCGTGCGCGCGCGCGCCGAACTGACGGTTGAGGTCGCCGCGGTTGCGGTTGTAATCGTCGCCGGAGGGGCGATGCCATTCGTTGTTCTCGCGCCGCTGCCAGCCTTCGTTCGGGTCGTGGCGGTAAACATTTCCGTCGCGATCGGCATAGACGTCATCGCGATTCGGATGCTCGCGGTTCTGCAATTCCTGCCGGTCAATTTTTTGCTGCGCGTCGTCGCGATTTTCCTGCTCGCGGTCGCGCCGGCGCTGCTCCTGCGCGGCGATGCTGTCCGGATTCGAGCGGTCGCGATCAATCTGGTTTTGCAGGTGCGTTTCCTGGTTGGCGAGGTGGTTCTCGTTGTTCTGCAGCCGCGTGCGCTCGCCAGGGGTGAGGCGATTCGGGTGATTGCGGTAGAGGTTGTTCACCGTGCGGTTGATGTTCGTGTTGTAGTTGTTCGTGACGTTGCGGTTTACGTTCACGTTCTGGTTCCAGTTGTTGTTCCAGTTCCAGTTGTTCCAGTGGTAATTGCCGGCGCCCCACCAGCCGCTGTTATACCCGCATCCGAACGACGCCGCTCCCCAGCCCGCCCCGACGCCGAAGCCCCAGCAGCCCCAGCCCGTGCTGAATGTCGCGCCGAAGCCCCACGTGACCGGGCGCGGAAAAAACGCATCGCCATACCAGCCATTGTAAGGCCAGCCGGTGCCATAGACGACGGTGCCGCCGTAGACGTAGCTGCCCGTGTAGCCCGGCAGATAGCCGCAATAAACGACGTCGGGCGTGACGGAATAAATATTACAATAAGTCACAGGATACGCCGGGCACGTCGGCGGGATCGCGTAAATGGACTGCGGAATCTGCGTGCTCACGACCCACGGGCCGAGCGCAGCTGCGGATTGATACCACACGGCATCGGAGCAGACGTAGTATGTGTCGGCGACCTGCACGACGTTATCCTTCGTGTTCACGGCGTAGCTCACGGGCGAGGATTTCGCGACGGGCTCGAATTTCGGATCGCCGGCGTAGATGACCTTCGGGCCCTCGGCGGTGCGCTCGATTTTTGCGGTCTGCGGAATTTGCGCGTCGAGGACGGCATTTTTTGCGGCGTCGGTATTCGGAATGCTGGCGAGGACGTTCGAGATCGGCAGGCCGGGCGGGATGCTCGAAAAATCGGCCGGCAGTTGTGACGACTGCACGTAGGTCCACGGGCCGGATTGCGTCGCGGCGCTGAACCAGCGGCCGGAGAGCAGCACGTAGAGCGATTGCGTGTTGATGTCCATGAACACATCGCTGTCGGTGTTCGTGACATAGAGCAGGTTCGTGTTTTCGATCGGGCCGTATTCGGCCGGGCCGGTCGTTTGGATCAATTCCGTTGGTTGCGTGGTGACGATCACTTGCGGCGGCACGCCGGCGGGCTCGGGCTGCGCGCTGGTTGGCTGGGCGAGTTGCTGGGCTGTGGAAAGCTTGGCGACCGGGCCGGGCACGGCGTCGGCGACGGTCCACGGGCCCTGAAGAATGTTCGTGGTCGAGAGCCACTGGCCACCGCCGCGCAGGTAATAGGTCTTCGTTTCGGGATCGAGCGCGATGAAGAACGGCGTGTTCACGACGGTCATGAGCGACGAGTTCGGCGCCTGCGTGAGCTTCGGCTCGCCATCAATGACGACAAGCACCGTGGGCTGCGTCTCGAAAAGAATTTGTGGCGGCGTGTTGTTGAGATTTTGCGCGGCGGCCTGCTCCTTTTGCGTGAGGGCAAGCTGGGAGAGAAGCTGGGTCTGCGAGAGCGTGAGATTGTCCTGCGTCGCGGCCTGCGCGATGGCCTGCGAGACGGCGTCCGCGGTGCCTGCAGTGGCGCTGGGGAAGCGGCTGTTCGTGACGGTGATGTTTTCGATGTTCACGGTGTCCGTGCCGAGATCGGTTGCGACGGTCGCCGTGAAAAACACCGCGCCGAAAACGGGCGGCTTGCCGCCGGCCTGCGCGATGGAGACGGCTGCGTGCGCGGTGAATTGATTGCCGGTGTAGGTGTCAATCTGCGGCTGGTAGACCGTGATTTCACCGACGGAGGACGGCAGTTGGCGCGGCCAGGTGATTTGCGCGTGCAGCGGCAGCACGGCGCAGACAAGGGCGGCAAGCGCGCCCCGGAAAATGATTTTTTTCATGGGCGGAAGCGGGTGATGGAAATTCGTCTAGCGGGCGCGCAGCACGAAATTGCTGTTCTTGTCGCCGCTGATCTCGCCGCGGAAGTAACGCGACAGGCGCTGGCTCTTGTCCACCAGGCCATGAAAATCGCCTCTCACTTTTACACCGTCGGAGATCTGGATCTTCGCGGGCGCGGTGAACGTTCGGCCCTTTTTCTGGATGCCGCCCACCGTGCCGCGGATCTTGTAGACGCCCGAGGAAAGAACTCTTCCTCCCGAGGTGATGATCTTGATCACGCGTCCGCGGATTTTTCCGTGGTTGGTGATGTGGGCTTTCGAGCGGGAATACTGGACCTTCACGCCGGCGACGCTGGCATTGCCGCTGGCGAAATATTTACCCTGCACGATACCCCCCTGCTCGGTGCTCAACGCGAAGGCGGAGGATGCTGCGAAGGCGGCGGCTACGAACAGGCTGGGGACAAGGGCGGCTTGCATGCGCAATCATTAACGACGCAACCGGACCGCGTCAACCCGGGCAGGCCTAATTCGCGCTGTCGCGAAATTTCACTTGTCCACCCGCGATCACCTCTGCATATTACCCGGCTCTCATGCCCAAACCAATCGCACGCAGCAAAACGAGAAAGGCTGTCGCGAAGCGCTTCAAAGTAACCGCTTCCGGCAAGGTGCTGCGCACCCGTTCGGGACGGCGTCACCTTCTCTCGAGCAAGTCGGCCAAACGCAAGCGCAACCTTGCGAAGGCGGCTCTTGTTCACGAGACGGATGTGGCCCGAATCAAGCTGAACCTGCCTTTTTCCTAAAAACCCAGCGATTCCGCGGTCTGCCCCGGCACTTGAGCCGGGGATACGGAGCAGACGAGGCCCGGAATCCCAATAAAGAACAGTCCGCTCCACGGAAACTCCGGCAAAACAATGCGCCGGAGTTTGTGACCTATGCCAAGAGCAACCAATGCTCCCGCCAGCCGCGAGCGCCGCAAGCGCATCGTGGACGCCTCCAAGGGCTACCGCGGCCGTCGCTCCAAGCTTTACCGCTACGCGAAGGACGCTCAGTTCAAGGCCAAATACTGGGCCTATCGCGACCGCAAGACCCGCAAGCGCAACGTCCGTTCGCTGTGGATCGCCCGCCTCAACGCCGCAGTCCGCGCGCAGGGGCTCACCTACAGCCGGTTCATCGAAGGCCTCAAGGCCGCGAACATTTTGCTCGATCGCAAGGTGCTGTCCGACCTCGCCATCACCGACGAAGTCGCGTTCAACGCCATCGTCAAGCAGGTGAACGCCGCGCTCGGCTCGAAGTCGAAAGCCGCCTAGACAGGCTCACACAAAGCCACAAAGAGCACGGAGGAATCATCCTTTGTGTCCTTTGTGCCTTGGTGTGAAATCCGTCCATGGAAGCGCAGATCGAGTCACTCCGCGCCGAGGCGCTCGCCGCGATTTCCGTGGTGACGACGGCCTCCGATCTCGATGCGGTCCGTGTGAAATACATGGGCCGCGCCGGTGCCATTCCGCTGCTCAGCGAGGGCATGCGGAACGTGCCGAAGGAGGACAAGGCGACCGTTGGCAAGGCGCTCAACGCCCTGCGCACCGACGTCACCGCCGCGCTCGAGGCCTGCGAACAATCGCTCGCATCCGCCGCCGACGAAGCGGCCCTCGCGCAGATTGACGTCTCGCTGCCCGGCATCGCGCCGTTGCAAGGCTCGATCCATCCGCTCACGCAGCTTCTCGACAGGACCGTGCGGATTTTCCGCCGCATGGGCTTTGCGCTCGCCGACGGTCCCGACATCGAGACCGAATGGCATTGCTTCGACGCGCTGAACACGCCGCCGCATCATCCCGCGCGCAACGAGCAGGACACCTTCTACATGCCCGACGGCCGCCTGCTGCGCACGCACACGTCCACCGTGCAAATTCGCACGATGGAAAACCAGCCGCCGCCGGTCCGCATCATCGCGCCCGGCGCCGCGTATCGCCGCGACGAGGTGGACGCGACGCACCTCGCGCAGTTCACGCAAATGGAAGGGCTCTACGTCGCGGAAAAAGTTTCCGTCGCAGACCTCAAGGGCACGCTCGATTATTTCTTCCGCGAGCTTTTTGGAGAAGGGACAGCGATCCGTTTTCGTCCGCACTTTTTCCCGTTTACCGAGCCGAGTTTCGAGATTGATATCCGCACGGCCAGCCTCGGCGGAAAATGGATGGAACTCGCCGGCTGCGGCATGGTGGACCCCGCCGTGTTCCAGCAAATCTGCGACCGCCGCAAGGACCTCGCCTACGATCCCGACAAGGTCTCGGGTTTCGCGTTCGGCTTCGGCCTGGACCGGCTCGCCATGAACCTCACCGGCATCCCCGACATCCGCATGCTCGTCGAGAACGACCTGCGGTTTTTGAAGCAATTTTAGCCTGTGAAAATTTCGCTCAGTTGGTTGAAGGAATTCGTGCCTTACGCGGGCACCGTGGATGCGCTTGGTGAATTGCTTACGCGCGCCGGGCTCGAGGTGGCGTCCGTCGAGACGCGCGGTGCGGATTTTCCGAATGTTGTCGTCGCGCAGATTCTGGAATCGAATCCGCATCCGAATGCCGACCGCCTGAGCGTCTGCCGCGTGGACGACGGCAGCGGCGACCCGCGCCAGATCGTGTGCGGCGCGAAGAACTACAAGGTCGGCGACAAGGTGCCGCTCGCGCTGCCCGGCGCGGTGCTGCCCGGCGATTTCAAAATCAAGACCGGCAAACTGCGCGGCGTCGAGAGCGAGGGCATGCTTTGCAGCGCGAAGGAATTGAATCTCGCAGAGGAGGCACAGGGCCTGTTGATTCTTTCGCCCGACGCAAAAGTCGGCGCTCCGATCTCCGAAATTTTTCCGCCCGAGACGGTGCTCGAAATCGAGATCACGCCGAACCGCCCCGACTGGCTCAGCCATGTGGGCATCGCGCGAGAGATCGCGGCGAACAGCGAGCTTGTGGCTTCCGCGCCATCGCCGGCGGCTCCCGCAACGAAGGAGGATGCCGCCGTCGCGCGCATCGAAAATATCTCCGGCTGCCCGTTCTATTCCGTGCGCCGCATCAGCGGCGTGAAAGTCGGTCCGAGCCCGGAGTGGCTTGCGCGCAGGCTCGAGGCCGTCGGCCTGCGTTCCATCAACAACGTCGTGGATGTGACGAATTACGTGATGATGGAGCTCGGCCAGCCGCTGCACGCGTTTGATGCGGCGAAGGTCGCGGGCGGCATCGTCGTGCGCCGCGCGACTGCCGGAGAAAAATTTCCCGCGCTGGATGGCCGTGAATATTTGCTGCGCACGGGTGATCTTGTGATCGCAGATTCTGGTCGCGCGATTGCGCTGGCCGGCGTGATGGGCGGTGAAGACTCCGGCGTCACGGAAACGACCACGGACATTCTACTCGAGAGCGCTTATTTTGATCCACCGACCGTGCGCGCGACGGCGCGCGGCCTCGATTTGCAAAGCGATTCGAGCTACCGCTTCGAGCGAGGTGTCAATCCCGGCGGCGTGCTCGCGGCCGGCACCCGCGCAGCGCAGTTGATCGTCGAAATTGCGGGCGGCTGCGCGGAGGAAGTTGTTGTCACGGTCGGTGGACTGCCGCCGCTCGAATGGACCGTGGACCTGCGCTACGAGCGGTGCCGCGACCTGCTCGGGATTGCGCTGACGAACGAAAAAATTGACGCGCCGCTTGCAAAACTCGGATTGGAAAAAGTTTTTGGCGACGCGGAGAAAGCCACGTGGCGGGTGCCGGCTTTTCGCGGCGACCTCACGCGCGACGTGGATTTGATCGAGGAAGTCGTGCGTCTTGTCGGCATCGAGAATATTTCGGACAGGCTGGCTGGTGCGCCCGCGCCGACTTCGCCGGCGGACATGGCCTACGACGCGGCGATGGATATGCGCCGCTTACTCCAGGGCATGGGATTCAGCGAGGCGCGCACGAGCACGCTGGTCGCGAAGCCCGATGGAGACGACTTCCTCGCGGTGCGCAATCCGCTTGGCGAGGAGCAAAGCGCGCTGCGCCCGAGCATGCTCGGCGGATTGTTTGCGGCGCTGCGGCGGAATTTGAATCTGGGCGCGGAAAGCGTGCGGTTGTTTGAGATCGGCCGGATATTTGCGAATGCGGATGAGGAGGAGGTGGCGAGCCTTGCGCTGGTCGTCTCGGGTCCGCACATGCCGCGCACGTGGCGCGATGCGGAGGCGGGTCCCTTCGATTTGTTCGATCTGCGCGGCGTGATCGAGTCGCTGGTTCCGAATGTGGAATTCGTCGAGAAGGGCGATGTGCGTTTTGGACTTTCGCTCGAGGTATGCGTCGGCGGATTCGTGGCAGGCGTCATCGGTCAACTTTCGCCAGGGCCTGCGCGCGAGCTCGATGCGCGCGCACCGGTTGTGGCTGCGGAATTGCGGCTCGACGTATTGCAGGCCGCGTGGCTGGCGCCGCGGACGTTCGTGGCGGCCGCGAAGTTTCCGGCGATCACGCGCGACATTGCCGCGGTGCTGCCGCGCACGCTTGGCTTCGGCGAGGTGGAGCGTGTGGTGCGCGAGGCGAATGAGCCATTGCTCGAGGCGATTTCGCCGTTCGATATTTTCACGGACGACACCGGCACAAAACTTCCGACGGATCGCAAATCGCTGGCCTTCTCCTTGACTTTCCGCTCACCCGAGCGAACGCTGACGGCAGATGAAGTGAACGTCTCGTGCGATCGGTTGAAAGGCCGGCTGCGCGAGCAACTCGGAATTGAATTCCGGGAATAGATCTTTCCGAATTTGCCCTGCGGTGTTCGAGATTCGAACGCAACTCCCGGTCCGATGTAACACAATTGGAGGCTTGGCGGGGCGGAGTAATGACAGGCCTTGATTGGAAGTCAGCGCTCCGCATCGCGGTTATCCACCGTTCTCTATAGGGAACGGGAAATGCATTCTAACGGCACAGGCGGGGCGAACTTTTTTCGTAGAACGGTCGCGCCCATCAAAAGCGCGCCGAGGCCGATGAGCACAATCGCTTCCGGCTCGGGAATTGGCACGCTGAACGGGCTGGAAAGCGCGGTGGAGATTTGTGAGGCGTTGAGCCGCTCGCCATTGTCGGGGCTTCCGCCGGCCTGCATGAGATTTTGCGCCTCGACGATGTGATCGAGGCCGAGGTTGTGGCCGATTTCGTGGGCGAGAACGGATGCAATGACGTCGCGGCCGGGGGCGAAGCCGGTGAGATTCGGACCGGCCCAAAGCGTGATGCCGTTGGCGTCGAGGAAGGCCAGGCCGTTGCTGGTGTTGTCGGTGGTCTGCGAGAAGCCAGGAACGATCCGCACGAGAAAGAGATTGATCGTGTTGGGATTTGCGGCCGTCACGCCCGCGATTTCCGCGCTGTCGGCGATGGTGTTGAGATCGTCGTCCGGGCGCGGATCGTTGTCGCCCGGCGTGCCGGTGAGCGCGAACGTGTTATTCCACGCGGTGAAGCCGATGTTGAATTCCACGTCAATTCCCGCCTGTGCCCAGATGGTGTCTATCGCTGCAAAAATCGCGCTCTGCTCGCCGGCGGTTCCGAAAGCGGGAGCGGTGGAGGCGCCGGCGTCATTGGAAACTTGAATGATCTGCAACGTGACGCGCTCGGTGATCGGCATTGCGGAATTCACCACGAGCGTGGCCTGAGCGGCCGCGGCGGTGGCGAGAAGCAAGGCGACGATCTGGAGTGGGCGTTTGCTCATCGGTAAGGCGCGGCTTTTAGAAGTCGGTCTTTTTTTGCACGAGGTCAAATGCGCCTCGATGGGAAAAACAGACTGCAGGCAAAACGTGCCGAAAAAAAACGCTGCGAGGAATTGCGAAGGGGCGTGTCAGCAGCGCCGCCGGCGAGTGGCGGCCAGTATCAACAGGCCAAAGCCAAGCACGGAGCCCCATGCTGCGGGCTCGGGCACGGCGCGCAACTGCATGCCATTGATCTGCGCTGTGTGCATTGTTCCCGAATCGCCGCCAGGGCCGGCGGACACATTGACCAACTGCGTGCTGGCCGTGGCGGTGAATCTTCCAGTGACGTATTGGCCTGTGGTTCCGCCAGCCGTCGTCACACCATCATTGTAGGCGACTGGTGAGGAGGAATGGCCGAGATTGTCATCCACGACATCCGTGCGCCCGATGAGGTTGGTCAGAAGTCCTGCGCGCGAATCATTGACCCAGAGTTGCAGCAGGTATTCCTGCCCAATCGTGAGATTGTTGAATGTCACTGTGCCAGGCCCGCCAGTCCAGTAGGCGGCCGATATCAGCAGCGTTTGGTAGCTGGAACTCAAATCAACATAAGGCGAAAGCGCACTTCCGAACGCCGCATTCTGGCCGTAAAAAATGCCGAGGTTTCCGAAGGTCAGGTTCGCGCTGAGATCGGCATTGTAGGGCGCGCCCTGGAAGGTGACGCCGTTGAGCGTGGGGCTGGTCCCGGGCTCGCTGAAGTTGAAGTTGTAGGCCCAGACGAGATTGCCATCGGTCATCACATCGGTATCAGCCGAGATCGTCGTGGGCGTGCCCCAAGTCACGGCCGACTGCGCATGTGCTGAATGGAGTTGCTGAGCCAGAATCGAGGCAACAGCGAAAGCGACAAATCTTTTCATGACAGCCTTAGGCGCAAAACTACTAGGGCTTTTGCTTTCGTGGGGCAAGAAATAATCCCGAACTTCCGACGGGATTTCTTTCATATGGCGCGCTTTTGCATTTCCGCTGTTGAGTCGCGGGGAACGAGTGCGCATATTGCGCGCGTGGCTGCCATTCTTGCATTGGAGGACGGCCGGGTGTTTCACGGCGAGGGATTTGGGGCGCGGGGCACAGCGGTCGGCGAAATTTGTTTCAACACCTCGATGACGGGATACCAGGAGGTTCTCACGGACCCCTCGTATCGCGGGCAAATCGTGGCCATGACGGCGCCGCAAATCGGCAACTACGGCACGAACGCCATTGACGTCGAGAGCGCGACGCCGCACGTGCGGGCATTCGTGATCGAGGAGCTCAGCGCGATCCCGAGCAACTGGCGCAGCGAGTTTTCTTTGCATGATTTTCTCGCGGACAACGGCATTCCCGGCATTGAGGGAATTGACACGCGCGCGCTCACGCGGCATTTGCGCACACGCGGCGCAATGCGGGCCTGCGTGACGACGGAACTCGACGAAAACGCGGCGGTGGCGGCGGCGAAAAATGCGTCCTACGAGGGCGTGGATTTTGTGCAGGAAGTCACGCCGTCCGAGGCCTACGAGTGGGATCCCGACGGCGCGAAAAGCCGCGAGTGGGTGCAGGCGAAGGCCGGCGCGGAGCGGGAGACGGACGAAATTGGAAATGAGTTTCTGCCCGTTTCCGAAACGCAGCGCCGCATCGTCGCCTACGATTTCGGGATGAAGAAAAACATCCTGCGCCTGCTGCGCGCGAAAGGTTTCCAGGTCGAGGTGGTGCCCGCGAAGACGCCCGCCGCCGACGTGCTCGCGCGCAAGCCGGACGGCGTGTTTTTGTCGAATGGCCCCGGCGATCCCGCGGAGGTGACCTATGCGCACGAGGCGGTGCGCGAGCTCATTGGCAAGGTGCCGCTTTTCGGTATCTGCCTCGGCCATCAAGTGCTCGGCCTCGCAC
>JBOHXO010000305.1:0-3781 GCA_050737475.1 Chthoniobacterales bacterium | reverse complement strand
TCCTGAAGCCAACACATTCGCAATGGCTGCGGCGCCCGCACCGCCTGCTCCAGCCAGCCCGACCGCAATTTCATCAAATTCCCCGGACGTCGTGACACACGGAAGCTCCGGGGATTTCGCCGCAGCGGGAGTTCAGCAGCCGGTTGATTCCACGATTGACGAGATATCCGACGAGAAAATCGCGGAGTTGCAAAAGCAGGCGACCATTCCGGCGGCGGCCGCACCGGTTGCTGACCAGTCGGCCCTTTCCGGCGGCAACCGATCCAGCGTGACGATCCAGTCGCAGCTCATTGATATGCCCGACGACGGAGGAGAGACATTGCGGGCCCTGCGAGCGAAGACAGTCGAGACTGCGCAGGCCCTGCCCACCGGCGCGGACGGCGCTCCCGCGCAGCAGGAGGAGCGGAAAAAAGGAGTGGATTTGTGGAGTGCGCCCAAAGTTACCACCAAGTCGGGGAATGCCGCAGTGGTCACGATTCAGAATGGAGTTTCCGGCACTGGCAGCGGCGCTGGCGGTGGCCGGAAGGCTGGCTTTGACGGGATGGTGGGCGGTGTCTTGGTTGCGAACGCCAATCCGGTCACTGTCAATGGAACTGCCTCACTTGCCACCACCGTGGAGAAAGGTTGGGAACTGCCCGTCACGAAATTCAACGTCGGCAACTCGCAGAACCTCACGCGTACCGACGACAGTCACGGCAACGCCACGACCAATCGCAAACTCGAGGAAATCCGCATTCCCTCGATCAATTTCCGCGAGGCCACCGTGCGCGAGGCGCTCGATTTCATCAAGATGCGCGCCGCCGCTCTCGACACCGGCGAGTCCGATCCGAACAAGCGCGGCATCAATATCGTGCTCAAGCCCGATCCTGCGAACAAAGCCGGAACCGATGCGCGCGTCACCATGGAGTTGAAGGACGTCCCGCTCGGCCAGGCGCTCCGTTACATCGCCGACGCCGCAGGCCTCAAGGCGAAGGTCGAGCCTTACGCCGTCGCCATTGTTCCGATGAACGAGACGACGGATGTCCTCATCACCAAGGAATACAAGGTTGCGCCGGGTTTCATCCCCAGCCTTCCCGCGAGTGGAGGCACGGCGGCCGGAAAGCCCGATGCGAAAGCGTTTCTTGAATCCAGCGGCATGACTTTCCCGCCCGGCGCTACGGCGAATTACCTGACCACCAGCGGCAAGCTCATCGTTCGCAACACGCAGGACAACATCGACCTCATTGACCAGCTCGTCGAAAGCGATGCCGCCGCGCAGGATTTGCCGAGGGAGCCCGAAACGAAGATGGAACTCGCTCCGATTGTGGAGCTGGCGGCGGCCGATCAGCCGTTCTCCACGTTCTCGCTGCACGTCGCCGACGTTTCCTTCCAGCTCGCGAAGGACGCGATCGAGCGGAACGAAGTGCCCGATCCCACGCGCATTCGCGCCGAGGAATTCTACAACGCATTCGACTACGGCGATCCGGCGCCCGCCGCCGGCGAGGAGGTTTCCTGCAGTATCGAACAGGCCGCGCATCCGTTCGTGCAACAACGCAACCTCGTCCGCATCGCGATGAAAGTTGGCGCGACCGGCCGCGTGGCGAACCAGCCGCTGCGCCTCACCATTCTGCTCGACGCGTCCGGCTCCATGCAGCGCGAGGACCGCGCCGCCTCGGTGCGTCGCGCGCTGGCTTCGCTCGCATCGCTGCTCGGTCCGCAGGATCGCGTCACGCTCATCGGTTTCGCCCGCGAGCCGCGGTTGCTTGCCGAGGAAGTCCCCGGCAACGAGGCGAAGAAGCTGGTCGAGATTGCGAACCGCACGCCGTCGGAAGGCGGCACGAACATCGAAGCCGCGCTGGATCTCGCCGGCGAACTCGCCCGCAAACAGGCAGACCCTGCGGCGCAGAATCGCATCGTCCTTCTCACCGACGGCGCGGCAAACCTCGGCAACGCCGACCCGGCGCAGCTGGCGAAAAAAATCGCGGCGTTGCGCGAGCAGAATGTTGCATTCGATGCATGCGGCGTCGGCGCGGACGGCCTCGACGATGAAATCCTCGAGGCGCTCACGCGCAAGGGCGACGGCCGTTATTATTTCCTCAACAAGCCCGCCGATGCCGACGCTGGCTTCGCCAAACAACTCGCCGGCGCGCTTCGTCCCGCTGCGGAAAACGTGAAGGTGCAGGTGAAGTTCAATCCCGCGCGTGTCGGCAAATACCGGCTCATCGGCTTCGATCAATACCGGCTCGAGAAGGAGGATTTTCGCAACGACCGCGTGGACGCCGCCGAGCTTTCCGCGGAGGAGGCCGCCGTCGCGCTGTATCAAGTCGAGCCGTTGCCGGAGGGCGAGGGCGAGATCGGCGAGGTCTTCGTCCGCTTCCGCGATCCCGCCACGGGCGGAATGATCGAGCGCTCCTGGACGATCCCCTACGACGCCCATGCGCCTGCATTCGACAAGGCCGCGCCCTCGATGCAGCTCGCCGGAGTCGCCGCTTTGCTCGCGGAAAAATTGCAGGGACGCGAGGTGGGAGATCTCGAAAAACTCGCCCCCGTCGTGAACGCGTTGCGCAGCCATTACCCGGACCAGCAGCGTGTCGCCGATCTGGTGCGGATGTTCGAGAACGTGGCCCGGTAAAAATTTTCCAAGGAAATCCCGGGCCGCGTGTCTTCACCGATGTGGAGACAATTCGCGCCTTCCCAAATCCGGTGCGGCCATTCGGGCTGCATCAGGAATTTTTTACGCGTTCTTTACAACCCCGTTACACATTCGCGCGCCGATTCTGGCCTACTGCGAATGCCAGCCACCCCATGCCATGAAAAAAATCATCCGACTCGTGCTCGCGTCGCTGCTTTCTGCTGCGGCTTTCGCCCAAAATTCCGCGGACACCGCCGGTGTGTCGGCACAACTGGCGCCGGATGGCGGCAGCATTGTCGTCGAGGCGCGCGGCGTGAAGCCGAAGGCACCGCTGTTTTTTTCGGCGACCGCGCAGAATGACATTCGCGTCGGCGCGTCGGAACTCGCAGGTGAAATCAAACTCGCGATTCACATCGTGCAGGGGCGTCCCGAGGTGCTCACGCTCGGTCTCGAGGGGAATGGCGAGGTCGTGGAAGTCACCGGCGACGGGCTGCGCGATTGGGCCGTCCGCCAATCCGGCGGAAAACGATTCCTGGACCTGCGACCGACGCTCGAGGAGGGCCGGCCGGTGCCGACGGACCTCGCGCTGACGATTCACACGCGGGTCGCAAAGCCTGCGATTCCCGGTGCTCTCACGCTGCCATTGCTCACGCCGGGTGACGCGGTTGGATTTGCATCGCAGATTTCTCTGACTCCCGATGAATCCGTGGACCTGCGTGTCACAAAAGCGGACGGTCTCACGCCGTTCGGCAACGATTCCGCGCCGCATGCCACGCAGCGATTTTCCACGACCGGCGAAGCGACGCTGGAAATTGCCCTCGTGCAGCGCGGCTCGGCGACAGCGGATGCCGAACTGGCTGGCGCACGGCTCGCGGGCAAGCTGGACGATGCGGCCGGTTGCGTGAATTTCGTTCTCACCGGCGAGGCGCGTGTGCGCGTGGCTGGTGCGCGATTGACCTTGTTGTCCGGCGCCGCCGCTCTCGACAACGCCGCGACCGGCGATGGCTGGCACGTCGAGTGGAAGGACGGGCAGACGGACCTTGTCTTCGACAAGACGGGAAATTTCCCCGTGCAGCTCGCCTTCTCCGCGGTGTTGCACAAGGAAAACGACTGGAAGTGGCTGAACTTTTCGATGCCCGCCGGGACGGTGGTGCCGATGACGCTCGAGGG
>JBOHXO010000304.1:0-7790 GCA_050737475.1 Chthoniobacterales bacterium | reverse complement strand
CCGATCACCATGTCGGCCTCGCCCGTCACGATCGGCTCGACGAGCTTGGGAATGTCGGCGGCCTCGTATTGGTTGTCCGCGTCGGTATTGACGATCACGTCCGCGCCGCGCGCGAGGCAGGCCTCGATGCCAGCCATGAATGTCCGCGCGAGCCCGAGGTGCGGCCGCTCGATCACATGGTCCACGCCGAGTTCCCGCGCGACTCGCGAGGTGCCGTCGGTGCTGCCGTCGTTCACAATCATCCACTCCACCACATCAAATCCCGGCACGGACCGCGGCAGCGCACGCACAGCCACGCCGAGGGTTTCCTCCTCGTTGTAGCAGGGAATCTGGATGATCAACTTCATTGGGAACGCGAAGGATACGTGGGAATAAGGAAAGCAGGAAAGCAGGAAGGATAATGTATTTTCCTGCCTTCCTGCTTTTCTTAGAGATTCTTCTCCGTGCTCAGTCGTCTCGAAAAACCCACAGCCATCCTGCTGATCGCGCTCAGCCTGTTCCTCACCGGAAGAATGGCCGTCGCCATGGCCACGCATTCGCTCAGCACGGATGAATTCGGCACGGTCGGCAGTTTCAGTTCGAAGGGGCCGCTCAACGTGATCACCGACTACCGCGCGCCGAAGAACCACATTTTCTTCAACCTGCTCAACTCACTCCTCCCCGCCCGCGAATCATTCGACACGGCACGCGTTCGCGCACTCAGCATCCTCGCCACGCTTCTCACTGCGGGCATTCTCATCGCCTGGGCCGCATGGCGCAAACAACTGCTCGAAGTCGCCGTGCTACTCGCATTGTGGAGCTCCGCGCCGCAAATGCTGCAACTCTCGATGGAAGCGCGCGGCTACGGATTCATCGGCCTCTTCGCGATCACCGCGAGCCTCGCAATTTTCGAATATCTGCGCAGCCCGCATCCCCGCTGGCTTTGGGTCCTCGGCGTGTCGGTCGCGCTCGGCACATGGACGATCCCCGCCTACTTGTTTTTCGGCGGTCCGCTCATGCTTCTCTTGTGGGCGGCGGACCGCAAACGCGCCACGCTGCTCGCGGGAGCGCTCACGGTCGCCGCAATTCTCATTCTTTACGCACCCGTGCTCACGCGACTCGTCGCCGAGTTCACGGGATTCCACGAGGACAAGGCCGAAGCCGACTTCGTGGCCGTTCACGCCGTGGTGCGCGCGGTGAAGCTGTATCTTTTCCAGGGCGAGGACTGGGAATCATGGACGCTCTTCCTGCTGCTCGCGCTGGCGCCTTTTGCCGTGCACGCCGGGGAAAATAGCGAATGCTCCGCTTTGCGAATCATTGTCGGCGCGTGCCTCGCATGCCTCGCCATTTTATTCCTGCTCCGCACGCCGCCCATCCGCGTCGCCGCATTCACGCTGCTTCCGCTCGCACTCGCAGGATTTCTCGCCATCGGCGGATGGTTGCGAAAATGCGCGCCCGTTCCGCTCCGCTTTTCCGCCGCGGCCCTCGCCGGCCTCGTTCTCCTCGCCCATCTCGCGGACGCCGCACTCACCTTCGATTTCACGCCGACCGAGGACTGGCAACTCGCCGGCCGCGCCATCGACACGGCCTTTCCGAAGACCACGCGTGTGGATTTCAAGCGCTACGCAAAATACCTCAAGCAAACCCTGCCGGATGGAAATGCGCGCCAGGCGGACTACGATGCGAATGCCTTCGCGCAAGGCGGCCTTGTCGTCGCGGAGGCTGCCAATAAATGGGCCGGAGAGCGGCAGTTTCATCCGCCGGGTGATCTTCCACGCGTGGTGGAATGGACCATCCCGGGCACGATCCGCGACATCGTGCTCACATTCCGAATCCCGGATCCCAGCGGTCTCAAGAATGCGCCCGCGTCGCTCACGGACGGCAACCTCAAAACATCCGCGGCGGTCGGCGCACTTTCCCTCCACCCCGAACCCCTCGCAAACGCCCGCGCTTTGGCTCTTTTGTTCGATCGACCGCCGAAGTCCGGCGAATTGAACGGACCTCCGGATATGCTGATCGCCGGAAACGCGGTGGTGATTCCGCTGCAAGCCGGACACGATGAGGAAATCCATCTCACCGCCGCGACCGGTTCAAACTTGAAAGTCGCGGAAGCGTGGATCACCCGATGAACATTCCATTAAGCATCGCTCCGCCGGCAACTCACCGCCTCGATTGGCGCACGATCGTAATGGCGCTGCTGTTCGCGATTCTTTCGCTCTTTCTCACGACCGCCGCCAATCGCTTCCCGTCCTCCTACCACCCGGACGAACCATCCAAGGCGCGCCAGATTCTCGGCGGCGAATACAATTTCCACCACCCCATGCTGCTGCTCGATGCGACGCGGGCGATCATGGCGGTGGCACACGTTCCCGCCGATGCGGATGCCGCGACGATCGCAGGCCGCTGGGCGTCCGCGCTCTTCACCGCGGGCGCAATTTTCTGCCTCGTGCTCCTTGCCGCGTTGCTCGCCGGGCCGCTCGCGGGCTTCGTCGCCGGCTGCCTGCTCGTCGCGAACCACCAGCTTTTCGAGCTCGCGCATTATTTCAAGGAAGACCCCGCGATGATGCTCGGCGTGAGCGTCTTTTTCCTCGCGCTGCTCTGCTACGACCGCTCGCCGTCGCTGCCTCGCGCATTCGCTCTCGGCGCCGCTCTCGGGCTTGCGATCTCGGGAAAATATCTCGGCGCCATCGTTGCGCCGCTGGCCTTTGCGCTCATCTGGATTCGCCCGCGCCGCCTGCCCGCAGCAGGCCTCTGCCTCGCCGGCGCACTGGTCGTCATGGCGCTCGCAAACCTGCCCGTGCTGCTGCATCCCACGGATTTTGCCGAAGGCTTCAGTCGCGAAGTGGACTTCGCCGTGATCGGCCACAAGGGCATCACGCGCTCCGTGCCGCACGGCGTCTACTGGAAGGTCTTCCTCGACTCGACGATGCCCGTGCGCTGGCTTCCGCTCGTCGCGCTGCTGCTCATCGCCTGCTACGTCTCGCTCGCGTTGCGTCGCAAACAGGCCTCGGCAGCGGAATGGATGATCGCGCTGTTTCCCATCGGATTTGGCCTGCTGCTCTCGTTTTTTCCAAAGACCAATCACCGTTACTTCCTCCCCGCGACCGCCATTTTGCTGACGCTGGCCGCCATCGGGGCATGCACGCTTTCGCGCTTCTCGTGGAAGGATCGGCAAATTTTCGGACGCGCCGGAAACCCCTGGCCCGCGCTCGTGGCGCTATTTCTCTGCCTCGCCGCGCAGATGCCAACCTTTCTCGACTATTACAGCGGCTTCCACCTCGACGGCCGCACCGCGATGGCAGACTACCTCCGCCAGCACGTGCCGGCGGGAACGATCATCGCGCAGGACAAACGCGTGGACCTCGACGCGCTGCACCTGCCCTACGATTTTCGCGGAAAACTTTTTGCCGCCGAGGTCGGCACGATTGACGAACTCCGCGCGCAGCACATCGAATATGTCGCCGTGGCCGAGGGCGATTACGGCCGGTATTTCCAGGACAAGCTGCGCCCGACGGACGATGGCGCCGCGCTGTTCGCGGAGCGCTACAAGTTTTACGATCGCCTCTTCCACGAGGGCGAAAAACTCTACGAGTGCCCCGCCGGCACCCTGCAATACCTCCAGCCGCACATCATGCTCTACCGGCTGCCGCCGCGTTAGCGCCAGGGACGCGTCCGCTGCCGCTCCTCCAGAATGCGGCGTTCCTCGCGCGTAAGGCTGTCAATGCCGCGCCGCAAAACCTTGGCCACTACGTCGTCCGCGGTGAGCATGCGAGCCGGGCCGCCCGACGGGGGATCCGGCAACACGACAAAGTTGCCACCGCCTTCGCCAAGACGGCCGCGAAAGATCAATCCGAACACAAAACCCGTCGCAAAGCCGCCGAGGTGCGCAATGTGGCCGACACCGGGTTGAAAGCCGGAGAGCCAGAAGGCAACCGACGCGCCAACGAGAACCCATCCGAGCGTGCCGGCCTTCATGCGGATGGGCAGCACGAAGAAAAGCAGCGCCATCACCGGCAGACGCGGAAATAACGTCGTGAGCGCGAGCAACACCGCGCAGACCGAAGCGGACGCGCCAATGAGAAGCTCTCCGCCGCCGAGCAAAACCTGCGCGAGTCCGCCCACAATGCCGCCGATGAGATACAACGCGACGAAGCGCGGCGTGCCGATCACCGGCTCGAGTTCACGCCCCGCAAACCACAGCGCCAGCATGTTCACGAAGATGTGCAGTTCGTTCGCGTGGAGAAATTGATACGTCACGAGCTGCCACAGCGCGCCGTGCTCCAGACCGCGGCCGCTGAGCCCGAACATCGCCTCCACCGGCCCCCAGTGACGCCCCGCAAGAAACTGCACCGCGAACACAGCAACACACGCAATCACGAAAAAACGCGTGGCCGGATCCCGCGGCTGGCGGCGGTGAAACATGCCCCGAGCCTACGAGCGGCCTCCCCGCTTGTCCACCTACGAGCGGCCTCCCCGCTTGTTCGTCAAACCATGGCCTCCCCGCTTGTTCGTCAAACCACGGCCTCCCCGCTTGTTCGTCAAGAGCGACTCACTCGCCCCTTCACTTGCGGACCGTCCGCCTGTCCACGTGATCGGGAGCCAGCACACGCAGCTTCCGGTCAGCGAAACCGAATGTGTAGGGCGCGACACCCGCGATTTCGCCATCGAGTTCCACCGGCACCTCGACATCGGCCTCCACAAGCACCTGCGGCGTCTGGAAATATTCCACGTCCGGCAGCCCGGTGTGATCGCCGAAGACAATCGCCTGGACGTAGCGCATCACGTCCCAATGCGTCTGGTTTTTGAAGATCACGATGTCGAGCAACCCATCGTCGAGCGAAGCCTCGCGAAAAAGCGACAGCGACCCGCCGTAGTAGCGGCCATTGCCGATGAGGATGAAACTGCCCTCGCGCTGCTTGCCACCTGCATCCACAGCCACGAGCCGGGGCGGCTTGCGCGCGGCGACCTGCGCGAGCGACAGCACGTAGCTGATCGGGCCGAGCGCTTTTTTGAAATCGGGCGTGGTCTGGCGCACGACCTCGGCGTCGAGTCCCACGCCGGCGAGTTGCACGAAATACGCGCCGTTCCCCACCGGCAGATCAATGTCGCGCGTGCGTCCGCGTTCGATGATTTTCCACGCGTGCTTGAGGTCCCGGCCCGCGATGCCCAGCTCGAGCGCAAAGACGTTCATCGTGCCAACGGGCAGCACGCCGAGAGTCACGTCCGCGCCGTCAATTCCATTGACCACTTCGTTCACCGTGCCGTCGCCACCGGCCGCCACGATGGTGTCGAATCCCTCCTGCACAGCGCGCTTCGCCATCTTCCTCGCATCGCCGGGTTTGCGCGTCTCGCGCACGAGCGGATCGCCCGGAAGGTCCTCGATCGTCCGGCGCAAAGACCGTGCCCGTTCGCCACGGGCAGCGGGGTTTAGGATCACGAGAATCTTGTTCACATTCAGGCCGGGACGCGTAGGTTGCCCGCGTGAAACGATTTGCCAAGATCATTCTGGGCGCCCTCGCGGCGCTCGTGATCGTGTTTTTCGTCCTGCTGGTGGGCGTAAACCTCTACCTCCAGTCCGGCGATGTGCAACAACGCATCCGCCTCGCGACCGAGGACGCACTTGGCATGCCGGTCACCGTCAAGCACTCGCTTTTCTTCCCGTGGAGCGGCCTCACGCTCTCCGGCCTCTCCCTGCCCGACCCGACGGTTCCCGGTGCGAATCTCGTCGAGGCGCCCACGTTTTCCGTCAAATTCCGGTTCTGGCCACTGCTCGCACGCAAGCTCGTCATTTCGCAGGTCAATCTCGACTCGCCGCATCTCGTGCTGCGCCAGACGCAGGACAAGCAATGGGTGATCGTTGCGCCCCGCACGAAGATCAAGCCCGAGGTCGTCAGCGAGAAGCCGGCGCCGGAAATCCCATCCAGCCCCTCGACCAAACCCTCCATCAGCCTGCCGTCCTACAAGGTCGAGTTGAAATATTTCTCCATCCGCGATGGCAGCGCCGACGTCTACGACCGCAAGGGCGCGCGCATTGGAAAAGTCGCGGGGCTGAATCTCGACGGAACGTTCGTCACGCAGGACCGCATCGAGGGCCACGTCACGATCGAGGACATCGAGCTCCTCGGCCTTTTTTATCCGAACCGTCTCCGCGCGGATTTCGTGCACGAGGGCGACATGCTGGCCGTCACGAATTTGAAATTCGCCATCGCCGAGGGCAAGGTGCGCGGCGAGTTTTCCGTGGTCGCGCCACGCAAGGACCCGCCGGCCTTCCAGATCAAGAGTGAGGTCGAGGAGGTTTCCCTCTCCGCGCTTCTTTCCGAGGCGCATCTCGACGGCGCCGGGGCCGCAGGCACGTTGCACGGCGATCTCGATTTGCGTGGCAACCCGCTCGACACCTCGACGCTCGAAGGCGGCGGAGCTTTCGCACTCGACTCGGCACAGCTCCGGCCGTTCGATATCGTCCAGCAGCTCGGCATGCTCCTCGGCATCGAGGAGCTCCAGTTGCTCAAGCTCAACGAAGCCTCGATGCGCTACCAGGTGCGCGACGAAAAAGTCCTGCTCAGCGACGTGCGGCTGCGCACGGAAAACCTGATCGTCACCGGCAAGGGCCCGATCAAGTTCAACGGAAAGATGAATCTCGATGGCCATTTCCTCATCAACGAAAAAATCGAGCGCCGTCTCGCCGTCGTCATGAGCAACCAGTTCGTCCCGTCCGCAATTCCCGGCTACAAGGAGGTCGCGTTCAAGGTCACGGGAAAAACCAGCCGTCCCGAGACCGACCTGCTCGACAAGGTCACGGGCTACCACATCAGCAACCTCGGCAACTTCGGCGGCCTGTTGAAGGATTTTTTCAAGGCACCAAAACCGGCCGAACCGGAACCCATGGAAACGGCCACCCCCTGACGGCGGCATGCGTGTAATCTCAGGCTCCGCGGGCGGACTCGCTCTCTCCGTGCCAGAAAAAGTGGCGCGGCCCACGATGGACAAGGTGCGCGGCGCGATTTTTTCCAGCCTCGGCGACGCGGTGCCCGGCGCACGCGTTCTCGATCTCTTCGCCGGCTCCGGCTCGCTCGGCATCGAGGCGCTGAGCCGCGGCGCGGAATCCGCGGTGTTTGTGGACAACGACCGCCACGCCGCCGAGTGCATCCTGCGCAACATGCGCAAATGCCGCCTCGAAGCCGCCAGCGTGCAGACGATGGACGTCTTCCGATTCATCAAGACCTACGCCCACCCAGGCGCCTTCGACCTCGTCTTCGCCGATCCCCCCTATCGCAAGATCGAGAGCGACACCGACTTCGTCACGCCGCTGCTCGCCTCCGCGGAACTTGCCGGGAGCCTCGGCACCCACGGCACGTTCATTCTCGAGATGGTTTCGTCCGAGGAATTGCCGCCGCTCGACGCCACGCCCTGGCGGTTGATGCGCTCGCGCACCTACGGCGAGTCGGGCATCCACTACCTGCTTCCCCGCGCATGAGGCTGCTGCGTTTTTTCTACAACCTCGCCTACCCGCTCGTGCTGGTGGCGATGTTGCCGTGGCTCCTGAATCGCATGCTCCGCCGCGGCAAATACCGCCACAAATTCGGCCAGCGATTCGCGATCTACTCGCTCCGCGTGCGCCTGCGCCTGCGCGATGGCGGCCGCACCTGGGTCCACGCCGTGAGCGTCGGCGAGGTGAACATCGCGATGAAGCTCATCCAGCGAATGCGCGAGCGCGAACCGCAGCGGAGCTTCGTGCTTTCCACCACGACCTCGACCGGCTTCGCCCTCGCCAACGAGCACCGCGCCGACTGGCTCGAGCCGATCTACAACCC
>JBOHXO010000303.1:0-5240 GCA_050737475.1 Chthoniobacterales bacterium | reverse complement strand
CATCAAGTCCGGACAGACTCTGCGCATCGGTCGCGTGAATGGCGCCGGAGTTCGCGCCTATCTCGCTTTCGCCGGCGGACTCGACGTGCCCGACTACCTCGGCAGCAAGTCCACGTTCGCACTCGGTGGCTTCGGCGGACACGGCGGACGCATCCTGCGAACCGGCGACGTGCTTCACCTCAATGCGAAATGCGAAATGCGAAATGCGGAATTGGCCAAATCCATTTCGAATTTCGAATTCCCCATTTCGAATTCCTGGCAGCTCGGCGTCCTCTACGGCCCGCACGGCTCACCGGATTTCTTCACCGACGAGGACATCGCGACGCTTTTCAGTCACGCCTACGAAGTTCATTACAATTCGAATCGCACCGGCGTGCGCCTCATCGGACCGAAACCAAAATGGGCGCGCAAGGATGGCGGCGAAGCGGGCCTGCATCCCTCGAATCTTCACGACAACGCCTACGCGATCGGCGCAATCGACTTCACCGGCGACATGCCGATTCTCCTCGGCCCCGATGGTCCCAGCCTCGGCGGCTTCGTCTGCCCCGCAGTCGTCATCGAATCCGAGCGCTGGAAACTCGGGCAGCTCAAAGCCGGCGACAAAGTGCGCTTCCAACGCCTCACCGTCGCCGAAGCCGCCGCCCTCGCCGCAAAGCAGGCTGCCATTTTCGAAGACGCTCCCCCTCAAATCCGCAATCCGCAATCCGCAATCCCAAATTCGTCCTCCCTTGACGAAGCGATTCTCCATCGTCTCGACGAAACAACCGATCGTCCCGCCGTCGTCTATCGCGGAGCCGGCGATCGTTACCTTCTCGTCGAATATGGCCCGATCGTCCTCGATCTGAATCTTCGCTTCCGTGTCCACGCGCTCATGCAATGGCTCGAGAGCCGAAAGCTGCCCGGGATCATTGATCTCACGCCCGGAATCCGCTCGCTGCAAATCCACTTCGATGGCCGCGAACTCACCGAACAAAAACTCCTCGACGCGCTGCTTTCCGCCGAGGACGAACTCCCCCGCACCGATGAGATGGAAGTGCCGACGCGCATCGTGCACCTGCCGCTTTCGTGGGAGGACGAGGCGACGCTCGAAACCATTCGCAAATACATGCAGAGCGTGCGCGCCGACGCGCCGTGGTGTCCGAGCAACCTCGAGTTCATCCGCCGCATCAACGGTCTCGACTCCATCGAGGACGTGCGCCGCATCGTTTACGACGCAAGCTATCTCGTGATGGGACTCGGCGATGTCTACCTTGGAGCGCCTGTCGCCACGCCGCTCGATCCGCGGCACCGGCTCGTCACCACGAAATACAATCCCGCGCGCACATGGACTCCGCCCAACGTCGTCGGCATCGGCGGCGCCTACATGTGCATCTACGGCATGGAAGGCCCCGGCGGTTACCAGCTCGTCGGCCGCACGATCCAGGTTTGGAATTCCTTTCGCACCACGCCGAATCTCGAATCCGGAAAACCGTGGCTGCTTCGCTTCTTCGACCAGATCCGGTTTTATCCGGTGAGCGCGGAGGAATTGCTGCGCAACCGCGAGGACTTTCCGCAGGGGAAATTCGTCGTGAACATCGAGGAGTCCACGTTCCGCCTGCGCGACTACCGCAAATTTCTCGACGGCATTGCGCCCGAGGCCGTCGCGTTCAAGACGCGGCAGCAGGCGGCATTCGATGCCGAGCGCGAACGCTGGAGCGCGACGGAATTCGAGGCTTCCGAACCCGCTCTTGCGGCGGCTGATGCCGGCGAAGTCGAGCTGCCGGAGGATGGATTTTTCGTGGACGGCGTCGTCGCGGGCAGCGTGTGGAAAATTCTCGCGAAGCCCGGTGACCGCGTGCAGGCCGACCAGCCGCTTCTCATCGTCGAGTCCATGAAAATGGAAATCCAGGTCTGCGCGCCTCGAGCCGGCACCGTGCATTCGATCCTCGCAGTCGAGTCGCGGCCCGTCTCACCCGGCCAGCACCTTGCCATTCTAACCGCCTCTCCCACAGGCAACTCCCCCTTGTGACAGAACCTTCACACTGCCCGCACTCGAATAGCGCACAAGCTCACCGGACTTGGTCCGTTCCCTGCTTATTTACAATTTCGTCGCAACTCCACACACGGCACAACCGATGATTGATCTTCGAAAACTGACACTCGAAATTTCCCTGCTCCGCTCCGGCTACCGCTCCGGCGACTTCTCTCCCGCGGAAGTCATCCGCGAAGTTTATCGCCGCATTCGCACTCGCCAATGCGAGTCCCCGGGCGGGGACGACCATGTCTGGATACATCTGCGACCCGAGGAGGAAGCCGTGGCCTTCGCCGAATCCGTCGCCGCGCGCCTCGACCTTCCGCTCGCCGGAATCCCCTGCGCAATCAAGGACAACATTGACGTCGCGGGCATGCCCACGACTGCGGCCTGCCCCGCATTCGCCTATACTCCCGAAAAATCCGCGACCGTCGTCCAGCTCCTCGAGGAAGCCGGCGCCGTGATTCTCGGCAAGACGAACATGGATCAATTCGCGACCGGTCTCGTCGGCACGCGCTCGCCGCACGGTGCATGTTCCAGCGTTCTTCATCCGGATTACATTTCCGGTGGCTCCAGTTCGGGCAGCGCGGTGGCCGTCGCCGCAGGACTCGTGAGCTTCGCGATCGGCACCGATACAGCCGGCTCCGGGCGCGTGCCCGCCGCATTCAATAATCTCATCGGTCTCAAGCCCACGCGTGGCGCAATCAGTGCGACCGGTGTCGTGCCCGCATGCCGTTCGCTGGATTGCGTCAGCATTCTCGCGCGCGACGTGGACGACGCCGAAAAAATCCTCGATCTCCTCGCCGTGCCGGACGACACCGATCCGTATTCGCGGCCCTTCGCAGACCGCCCTGTTTTCTCGAGACCGTTTCGTTTCGGCGTACCGCAACCAAAACATCTCGATTTCTGCGGCGACCAGGCTGCAGCACTGCTTTACGACAAGGCGGTCGCCCGTCTCGTGGACCTTGGCGGCATGCCCGTCACCATGGATCTCGCACCCTTCCGCGACGCTGCCGTGCTGCTCTACGGCGGTCCATGGGTCGCGGAACGCTATGCCGCCGTCGGCAAATTCATCGAGGAACACGAAAGCGAATGCGATCCGATCGTAGCGGGAATCATCAAGGCCGGCGCATCCATCTCCGCGGCCGACGTTTTCTCCGCCACCTACCAGCTCGAAGGCCTGCGCCGCCAGACCGCGCCGGTGTGGGGCACCATTGATTTCCTGCTGCTGCCGACCACGCCCACCATTTACCGCATCGAGGACGTGAAGAACGATCCGGTGAAATTGAATTCAAACCTCGGCCTCTATACGAATTTCGTAAACCTGCTCGACCTCTCCGCGCTCGCGGTGCCGGCGGGATTCCGCCCGGATGGCCTGCCGCTCGGGGTCACGTTCATTGCACCCGCGTTCTCGGATTTCGAACTCTGCACGATCGCGCGTCAATTCCTCGGCGAGCTCCAGTCGCCAACCATGCGCCGCCGCCGCAAGGCCCTCGAACGCGCGGGCGGCCGCATCGAACTCGCCGTCGTCGGCGCGCATCTCACCGGCCTGCCCCTCAATCACCAGTTGCTGGACCGCGGCGCCATCTATCTCGAGACCATCGAAACCGCGCCGGACTACGCATTGTTCGATCTCGCCGGATTCAATCCCCCGCGGCCCGGCCTCGTCTGCGTCGGCGAAAATCGCGGGGTGCGCATCGAGACGGAAATCTGGTCACTCAGCGAGCGCGCCTTCGGGAGTTTTGTCGCGGCCGTTCCGCCGCCGATGACAATCGGCAACGTGCATCTGAGCGACGGCCGCCGCGTGAAGGGATTCCTTTGCGAGGAATTCGCCACGCATGGCGCCGAGCCCATCAGCGCGCACGGCGGATGGCGGAATTACCTCGATTTCAAGAGCGTCGGCGAAGTCGCTGCGGACGCGTAAACTAAAACGGCATTCCCGGGATGTTCAGGCCCGCGGTGAGCTTGCCCATCTCGGCGCCCGCAGCCTTTTTGCCATCCTCGATGGCCTGCTTCACGCCGCTGAGCACGAGGTCCTCGAGCATCTCGACGTCCTGCGGGTCCACCACCGCCGGATCAATCTTGATGGAAAGGACTTCGCCGGCGCCGTTTGCCACGACCTTCACCTTGCCGCCGCCCACGCTCGCCTCGAACGTTTTGTCGGCGAGTTCGGCCTGGGTTTCCGCGAGTTTGGCCTGCATCTGCTGGGCCTGCTTGAGCATTTTTGCAATATTCATGTCGTCTGGATTTCTGCTTTAAAAATTTCGAGTGCCTTCCGGATGAGCGGATCGTTCTTGAATTCGGCCATCGGGTCCACCGGCTCTTTTGCCGCCTGCGGCGCGGGCGCGGACTCCTCCTCCACCGGCTCGGGTGCTGCCTCCACGACCTCTTTCGTGAATTCGCAATGGAGGCTCACCTTACTGCCAAGCTTCGCGGAAAGATCGGTCTCCGCGCGGCGACGCAGGCCTTCCCAGAACGACGATTCGGTCTGCTCGTGATTCGTGGTGGGAAAAATCACGCGCAGGCGGCCGTCCACGAGCCCCGCGGATTCGCCACTCACCAGCCATCCGAAGCGGATGGGCGATTCGCTCGCGAGTGTTTCGGAAACCTCGCGCCACACATCCTCGACTCCCGCGACCACGGCAGGCGGCTCGGGCGCGGCTTCCTTCGGCGGTTCCTCGGCGACGACTGTCGGCGACGGCGCGGAAACACGCTGCACCTTGGGCGGCGCTGCAGGGGCCGCAGGGGCGGCCGCCGGCACCGGCCTGGGCGCTGGCTTTGCGGGCGGCGCCTCGCCTCCGCCGATCGCGACGAGCGTATCAATCACATCGCCAAGGCTCGCCTCGCCAAGCAGGTGCACCGCCTTGATGACGGCCACGTCGAAATACAAGCGCTTGTCCGTCGCCCAGCGCAAACGGCCCTCCGTCTCGGCGAAGTGCTCGAGCAGCGCGAGAAGTTTTTCGCGGGGAACATCGGAGGTTTCCGATTGCACCGACGCGACGAGCCTGTCGCGCAGCGAGACGATCACATCGGACATCAAGCGCGACAAATCCTTTCCGGCCGCCGCCTGCTCCGCCACGAGCGCCAGCACGCCGCCGGCGTCCTGCGCGAAGATGAATCCCGTCAGCGCATGCACGGTCTCGGCGGAGGTGAATCCGAAGACGGTCTGCACGTCGTCCACCGTGATCTTTTCGCCGCAAAACGCGACGAGTTGATCAAGCATGGACTC
>JBOHXO010000302.1:0-5266 GCA_050737475.1 Chthoniobacterales bacterium | reverse complement strand
TGCCCGCGGCCGCGCAGAAGAGAATGCCCGCGTCGCCCGCCGCCTGGATCGAGGCTCTCTCCGCGGAGGTGGAGCCCCCTCCGCCGTAGGAGGCATTGAGAGCGACAATATTCACGCCGCGCCTCTTCAACAGCGTCGCATACTCCGTGGCGCTGATGATGGCCGCGGAGTCCATCGAGTCGCCGGTGGCGGACACTTTCAAAGGCAGGAGGCGCACCTTGTCGTTCACACCGATGATGCCTTTCTGATTGTCACCGATGGCCGCGATGGTGCCGGCCACATGGGTGCCATGGTAGCCGGAGTCCGAGGGGTCGGCATCGCCACTCGCAAAGTCATAGCCAGTGGAATCGTCCGTGTAGCCATCGCCATCGTCGTCCGTGCCATTGAGAGGCGTTTCCAGCGGGTTCACCCAAATATGCGCGGCGAGATCCGGGTGAGCAATGTCCACTCCCGTATCGAGCACCCCGACGACGATCTCGCCCAGCGGCGCTCTGGCAAGGGCGCGCGCCGCCAAGAATTTCACGTCGGCCGAGGCGGTGCCCGTGATGCCATTGACCGTCTGTCCCGTATTCTGCAGCGCCCACATTTCGGAAAAGCGCGTGTCGTTCGGCACGGCGTTGATCCAGCGAATGTAATTGGGTTCCGCCGTCTCGACCGTTGGATCCTTCTTCAGCTCGGCGATCAACCGCGCGGTTGATTTCCGGCCATCATGCACCAGTCCGGTCTGGCGTTTCCGTTTCACCGAAAGCGTGCGGAAACGCTTTTTGAAGTGCAGGGATTTTTTCTTCAATGCCGCCGTCGCTCTGCTGAGGGTCGCCGAGGTCTTGAAGGTCACGATCACATCTCCCCGCACATACCTGGTCGGAGCCGCCTCTGCCGGCGCCAGCAGGAGCAGCCCGAGGATGAGGGCCGGAAACCGGAGAATGGTTTTCATCGAAGTGGGGCCGACGAGACTGCGGCGAGGCGTTCCCTCATGACGATTTGCAGTTCATGGCCAGTCCCCACTTTGTCATACGCCGGGGGGATTTCACCTGATTTTCACGCGGCGTTCATCGGGCGTTCATGCGGATGGCCCAGCATGGGCGCCGATGAAAACCGCTTGTTTGCCTCCAGCCCCGCGCGCCATTACGATACGCGGCATGTCCGCCCCACGCATCCTCGTCGTCGAGGACGAGCCGTCCATTCGCGACGCGATTCAATACGCGATCGAGAGCGACGGCTGCGAGGTCGCGTGCTGTGGCACCGGCGGCGAGGCACTCGCGCAACTCGACAGCACGGAATTCGATCTCGTCGTGCTCGACGTGGGGCTGCCGGATTTCAGCGGCTTCGATGTGTGCCGCCGCCTGCGCAAACGCTACACGCTCCCCGTGCTTTTTCTCACCGCGCGCTCGGATGAAATTGACCGCGTGGTCGGCCTGGAAATCGGCGGCGACGATTACGTGACGAAGCCGTTCAGCCCGCGCGAACTCAGCGCGCGGGTGCGCGCGATCCTGCGTCGCACGAAGAACGGCGCTGCACCGTCCGCGTCTGCATCCGGCGTGTTCGACGTGGACGACGAACGTGTCGTCATCCGCTACCACGGCACGCCGCTCGACCTCTCCCGCTGCGAATACCGCCTGCTCGCCGCGCTGCTGGCGAAGCCGGGCCGCGTGTTTTCGCGCGCGCAGTTGATGGACTCCGCGTGGGACGAGCCGGAGGCCTCGATGGAGCGCACCGTGGACACGCACATCAAGTCGCTGCGCGCCAAGCTGCGCGCCGTGCGCGCGGACGAGGATCCCATCCGCACGCACCGCGGCTTCGGCTACTCGCTGGAACTCCCGTGAGCCTCACCGCGCGGCTGCTCACCGGGTTCGTCGTGCTGGCGCTGGCCGGCTATTATTTTTTGTTCGAGCCCGTGATGCATCGCGTGGAGCGGGAGTATCTCGAGGCCGCGGAGGAGCCGATGATTGACACGGCGGAATTGCTCGCCGGCATTGTCTCGCAGGAATACGAGACGCACGACGGCCGCCTGCCGGAATCGCTCGCGCCGGGACTCGACCGCGCGGCGGGACGGCGTCTGGACGCCCTTATTTACAACCAGCGCAAGGACAAGGTGCTGATGGATGTCTACGTGACGGACGCGCGCGGCATCGTGATTTACGACTCCGGAAATCCCGGGCGCGTGGGCCGGAATTTTTCCATCTACAACGACGTGAACCGCACGCTCGCGGGCGGCTACGGCGCGCGGTCCACGCGCGAGGACGAGGCGAACAGCACGACCTCGGTGATGTATGTCGGCGCGCCGTTGATCGTGAACGGGCAGATCGTCGGCGCGCTGTGTGTTTACAAGCCGCAGGGCGCGATGCGCGGATTCATCGCCGAGACGCGGCGGCAGCTTTTCCTGCTCGCGATGGGTTCCATCGTGGTGTTCCTGCTCGTGGGTTTTTTGCTTTCGCGCTGGATCACCGCGCCGCTCGCGCGGCTCACGCGGCATGCCGAGGCCGTGACGCGCGGCGAACGCGCGCCGCCGCCCGCAATGCCCGGCCGCCAGCTCCGCGTACTCGCCGATTCGCTCGAGCGCATGCGCGGCGCGCTGGAGGATCGCAACTACGTGCAGTCCTACGTGCAGACGCTCAGCCACGAGATGAAGGCGCCGGTGGCCGCAATTCGCGGGGCCTCGGAATTGCTCGAGGAAAAGGACCTGCCGCCCGAGCGCCGCGAGCAATTCCTCGCGAACATCCGCACCGAATCGGCGCGGCTGCAGCACCTCAGCGAGCAGCTTCTCGCGCTGGCTTCGCTCGAAAACCGCAGGCGCCTCGAGAATCCGCAGCGCATTGATTTCGCCGCCGTGGCAGCGCGCCTGGCCGACGAAATGCGCTCACGCGGGGCGCGCATTGACTTCCGGTCCGATGGCGATTGCGCGGTGCGCGGCGACGAATTTCTGCTCGAAACCGCGTTGCGAAACCTCATTCAAAACGCATTGGATTTTTCGCCGCGGGGCGCGGAGGTCGAGGTGCGTGTCGGGCGCGTGGAAGGCGATGTCGTCGCAAGGGTGCTGGATACGGGGCATGGCATTCCCGACTACGCGAAGGAAAAGGTCTTCGATCGTTTTTACTCGCTGCCGCGTCCGGACACCGCCCGCAAGAGTTCCGGCCTTGGATTATGCTTCGTGAGGGAGGCTGCGGCGCTCCATGGAGGGGAGGCCTCGCTTGCGCCGCGAACGGATGGCCCCGGCGTCGTGGCCACATTGAAATTGCCCTCCGGGTGAGCATTTTTATGCAAATGGTGAACTTATCACCGACAACCCGTTTTACGGTCTTTGGCTAACAGATTTAGATTAGAGACGCATCTGTCCCTCGGATGCAGCCTTCCTCAACCTCCCAGTTTTCATCCTCAGGCGCATTCTCTCTCAGCACCCTCTTCTCCACATATGAAATCCTTTCCCTCCCCCTCGTCCCGCCTTTCCGCAATGATTCGCTTGAGCGCGGGAATCGCTCTCGCCTCCTTGAGCGCGGCCCACGCGACGACCTACAGCTACACGCCGACGAATGGGGTCGGGGACACATGGGCCCCTCCCTCCCTGGGCTGGGATGCCACGCCGGTCAGCGCCACGGACACCGCACTCGTGTTTGGTCCGGCGACCTACACCGACGGGGTGGCAATCACGAACACGAACACGAACGACATCGGTGCATTCACGCTGAATTCGCTCACACTGCAGGGCGCAGGGCCGCTCACCACGGGTTTCCCGATTGCCGTGACCATCACCGGCGGCACGCTGATTTTTGACGGCGCGAGCCCGACGATCAACCTTAACGCCACCAACGGCGGCGGCACCTCGACGGTCACCTACAACGTCGCTTCCGCGATGACGCTGAATGCAACCACCGCGATCGCCGGCGGCGGCAACGCGACTTTCAATTTGAGCGGCGCGATCGGAGGCACGGGCGGCATCGCCAAGTCCGGCGCCAGCGTAGTCACGCTTTCCAACGCGAACACCTACACCGGCAACACCGCGATCAACGGCGGCACGATCAAAATCGGCGCGGCAAACAACCTCGGTGATTCCACGCAGGCCACGAACACGATCAGCATGAACACCGGCACGTTGCAATCGACCGGGGGAACCTACGATCTCGGCGCCAATCGTTCGATCACGCTCAACGGCGCGGGCACGCTCCAGGTCGATGCGGGCGCGGTTACCGTGAGCGGTAACGTCATCAAAAACGCCAATCTCCTCACCGTGACTGGCGCGGGCAACACCACGATTTCCGGAGTCGTGAGCGGAAGCGGCGGTGGTCTGACCAAGAACGGCGCTGGCACCCTCACGCTTTCGAACGCAAATACTCTCACCGGCGTGACGACACTCGGCGGAGGCACAATCGTGGCAAGCAACAGCCAGGCATTTGGAACGGGCGGAGCGTCCCTCGCGATTACCGGCGGAGGCACAACCTTGAACCTGGCCACGGACACGAGCATCAACGCCTATAACACCGCGATCACCAACGGCACGACGATCCAGTCGAACAAGGCGACAGCCGCAAGCGCCGGCATCACGCATACGCTCGGCACATTGAGCATCAACGCCTCGACGCTGAACATCACGGCCGGCTCCAACGTCAGCGGCGGCGCGCCTGTGGTCGCGTTTGGTGCGGTCTCGCTCACCGGATCGCCCACGTTCAACCCGACAACTGCGGCCATCACCATGGGTGCGGCCACCGGCCCGGGCGCAGACACGCAGGTCAATCTCGGAGGCACCTACACCACGACGTCGAGCTCCATTGGCAGTATTGGCAACATCGGCGCGGGTGCCGTGAACAAAAGCACGACATCCACGTGGACCTTCACCGGCACGAGCAGCTACACGGGCACGACGACGCTTTCGAGCGGCACCACCATCGTCGCCGCAGACAATGCGTTCGGCACGACGGGAACCCTGCAGATGAACGGCTCGACGGTCATCCTTCAGGCGAGCGGCGGGCCCCGGATCATTTCGAATCCGACACGCTGGACCCCCAACGGCATCATCGTGGGCGGCAGCGATCAAATCACGCTCACCGGCCCGTTCAGCTACAACATCTCGGGCACCAACTTTATCAACTTCAACAACTCCGGCGGCACTGTCATCAATGGCGCCATCACATTGTCCGAGGGCACTGGCGGCCGCACGGCCACGTTCCGCGGCACCGGTCCGATCGCGATCAACGGAGCCATTCAGCCGAATGTCGGAGCAGCCACTGCGCAGGTTTTCCGCTATTTCGGCAGCAACACCCTCACGCTTTCCAAC
>JBOHXO010000301.1:0-1726 GCA_050737475.1 Chthoniobacterales bacterium | reverse complement strand
GCGGTTACCTTCGTGGCATCGGCGCAATTGCCAGACACCACGCCGATCTCGAGCGACGCGACGATCTATAATTTCAATGTGGCCTCGTCGCCCGTGCCTGAACCCGCCACCACGAGCCTGCTTATCGCGACAGGCTGTGGTGCGTTGCTTGTCGCACGGAGCGTGACTCGCAGGAGGCGCTCATCAGCGAAGCGGACGCAGGTCTAAAACGTCACCGAAACCCGTCCGCCGAGGACGAGTGCGTTGCCGAGATCGCCGCTGCCGCCGGGGCGGACGATGTATTGAATGTCGGGCTGGAGGTGGAGCCATGGCGTGATCTGCGCGTCGTAGGTGCCTTCGATCACCATTTCGTAGCCGACTTCGCGGGAGCCGTCGTCGAACATGGTCTGCGCGGCGCCTTGCGTGAGATCGGCGTAGCCGAGCGCGATGCCGATGGCGTCGTTGTCGCGGCCGGGGATGAGGCCGGTGTAGACGAGGCCGGTGTCGAAGTAGAAGCCGACGAAATTGCGATCCTGCGGGTCGAAGGAAATGCGACCGAACCAGCCGAGGCCCTGGCTGGATTTCTCGAGCGGCACGGGTTCCTTGAAGGATTTTGCGTCCTTGCCGTCTTTCGCGACAACGGCCTTATCGTCCTTGCTTGTGACGGGTGCGGGTTTGCTCGGCTCGCGGAAGAGCATTTGGTCCACGATGGCGTAGTAGCCGCTGTCGCCCCAATAGACGTTGTCGCCATTTGCTGCGGGGAAGTCGGCGGTGTCGAACCATGCGCCGGCTTTGAACTGGCCGGGGAGGCCGGTTTCGTCGTCGGCGTGGTTCCAGCGGAACTGGGCCTCGCCGAGGAGGGTGTAGCCGAGGTCGCGCTGGAGGCGCCAGTCGAAGCCGACGGTATTGATGTTCTGCGCGAAGACATTGCCCTGAAATGCGGCGGCCTGGAAGGTGAACCACTCGACGGGCGTGACGGCGATGCGCACGCCGGGTGCGCCCATTGGGTAGCCGGGGCCGCCCTCGGGGATGTTCGTGTAGGTGGCCGCGGGCCAGCCGAAGGTGCCATTGATGAACGTCGAGCCGTAGTCGGAGATGAAGAATTCCGAATCCGCGGTGAGCTGGCCGACGCGGATCGAGAGGCCGGACAATGCGCCGTCGCCCTCGCGCTGCCAGAAGTCCTGCTGGAACCACATCTCGAGCATGCGAAGCGTGTTGAAGCCGGCGATGCTCGAGACGGTGAGGAAATTTCCGACGAGGTCCTCGGACGCGTCGCGGCCGGAGAGCCAGAGCCACGTGGTGCTGAAGCTCGCGCCTTTCCAGCCGACCATTTTTTCGAAATCGAGATTTGCGCCGAAGTCCATGAGGCCGGTGTAAACGGTGCCGCGCTTGAGGCCGCCGTCGGTGTTGCCCCAGATTTCCGCGGTATAGCCGCCGAAAAATTCGACGCCGTGATCTCCAAGCACGTCGCGGACGCCGCCGCAGTTTCCAAACATGCAATCACCGTCGAGCCATTTGGTGAGCGGGCCTTGATTGGATTGCTGATCGCTGAGGACATCCTGCTGCGCGAAGAGCGAGGTCGTCGCGAGGGTGAATGCAGTCAGCAAGGCGAATGAGGCACGGGGTCGGTGATTCATGGTGAGAGGTTATTTTTTGATCAACGAATCGGAGTGGATTGTCGGGCGTGGGTTTTCGCGGCGCGATTGGACGTAGGCTTCGAACGCGGCCTGCTTTCGCAAGCCCTGCC
>JBOHXO010000300.1:0-2058 GCA_050737475.1 Chthoniobacterales bacterium | reverse complement strand
AAACTGATGAGCGCAAATTTCTGTGGCAGCCGGAGTTGGTTCAAGAACCGAACTGCCGGGGAAAACCACGCGCGCGCCATCCCACCTCGATACATGAGTGATTCACCCTAATACGCCCCTCGTTTGTAAACAAGCCTGCTGCGAGACGCACCTTCATTGAACAATTCAGCATCCAAGCAGTTTTCACGCTGGCTAATAGGCACGCAATTTGCGAGAGCAACACCCCAGTCCCCATGCCGGTCCCCTCCGCCGTTGGCTTCTATATCAATCCCCGCCGGAATCGAAACATAGGTTATTCGATGGCGCTGGGCGCATCCGCCGCGGCAGCAGTGGAGGGCAGGCGTTTGCTCGTGGCGGAACAGGAGGAGGTGTTCGACGATTTTCCGCTCTCCGGATTGATCCTCTTCGACATGGAAGCCGGCGACCCCGCGCTCGCACGGAAGATGGCTGCACGCGGTGTGCCGGTCGTTGCCGTCGCGCGTCCCCTTGGCGACTCCACGCCTGCCGTGGTGGTGGACAATCGCATTGGCTGCCGTCGCCTTGCGGAGGCGTTGATCACGATGGGCCACAGCCGCATCGCCTACCTCGGCAGCGAGCCGGAGAATTGGGAAAACAAGCTCCGCCTCGCCGGCATCCGCGACGCGCTGGATGCCGCCGGCCACGGCCTGCCCGCGAAGCAAATCCTCCACGCAGGCAGTTGGGAGTTGCCAGCCGCCGTCGTATGGGGTGAGCACGTCGCCAGGGAATGCAAGGATGTCACGGCGCTCATTTGTGCGAACGACCGCATGGCCCAGGGCGCGATCATGGGCCTTCGTCGGGCGGGCCTTCGCGTTCCCGAGGATATCTCGGTCGCCGGCTTCGACAACTTCGCCTTCCGCACGAATTTCGATCCCGCATTCAGCGACCCGCCGCTCACCACGCTCGCCTATCCGTGCTTCGAAATTGGCTGGCGCGCCTTCGAGCGCCTGCTCAAGCGGAACGGCGACGATCCGGTCGTGAGGCTCTCGCCGCCACTCATCCTGCGCAAATCCACCGCGCTTCGCGAAGGCGGCAGGATGCCCGACGACGCCTCGGACTACATCGTGAGTCCGCGCATCGTTGAAATCCTCGCCGGCCGCCATCCCTCGGACATCTCCGTCTCCGAGCTGGCGGGCGACATTCTCCACGACGCAATCGGCGCGGAAAATCCGCTGGAGCGTCTGGCCATGCACTTCCGCGAGGCAGCCTACCGCGGCTTGAACGATGTATTCGCCTTCCATCTTTTCCGAAAACTTGCCGCGGTTTTTCGCGACATCGCCCCGCCGCCGGACGACGCCGACCGCCGCCAGATGGCTGCCAGCGTGGTGTCGCGCGTCATCCTGAACGCGAGGGTGTGGCACTACCGCGATTTTCACAGCGCGCTGCAAAATCGCATCAACGACGCGCTTGCGAACTGGCACGCCAACCTCTCGGGGATCGTCACTTTCGACGACGTGGTTTCCGTTGCGGATGGCATCCGCCGCGATCTCGGCATTCGCTGCATCCAGCTCGATGGCCGTGGCCTCGCGGATGGCGGCCTGCATTACGCGCTCTCGCTACAGCCCATGTCGCGACGCTCGGGAAATGGCACGCCGGGCTCGGCGGACGACGCACTGCTCTTCCACCAGGATTTTTTCAACCACGCCGTCCTGCGCATGCGCATCAATTCCGGCACGCCGCGCGAAGTCGTCCTCGAGATTGATTTCAACGAAGGCCGCCTGGAGGATTGCGAGCGGCTCGCGCAAGCGCTCCAGAGCCTGCTGCTCAACGCCGGCCTCAACAGCCAGCTACGCGAGCATTCCCTCGCGCTCGAGTCGCGCAATCAGGAGCTCATTGTCGCCAAGGCCCGCGCGGATGAAGCCCGCATCGCCGCCGAGAAGGCCGCGAAGGTGAAGAGCGAATTTCTCGCGAACATGAGCCACGAGATTCGCACGCCGATGAATGGCATCCTCGGCATGGCGGAGCTCACGCTCGACACGCAGCTCACCGCGCAGCAGCACGAATACCTCAACCTCATCAAGGCCTCGACGTTCTCGCTGC
>JBOHXO010000299.1:0-5854 GCA_050737475.1 Chthoniobacterales bacterium | reverse complement strand
TATTCCAAGTCCGTATGAACGCCGAAATGCTCACCATGCTCGATTACCTCGAGCGCGAAAGGGGAATCAGCCGCGACATCCTTGTCGAGGCGATTTCCGGCGCCCTGTTGACCGCCTCGAAGAAGGCGTTTGCCACTGCTCGTGAGCTGCGCATTGACATCAATTCCAAGACCGGCGACATCCGCGCGTTCGCGAAGCCCATCGTCGTGGAAAAGGTGGTGAACACGCATGACGAGATCTCGTTGTCGAAGGCGCGCTCCATCAAGGCCGACGCCAAAATCGGCGACGAGGTCGAGATCGAGGTGACACCGAAGGACTTCGGCCGCATCGCCGCGCAGACCGCCCGCCAGGCGATCATGCAGCGCATCCGCCAGATCGAGAAGGACATGATCTACGAGGAATTCAAGGATCGCGCCGGCGAGATCGTGAGCGGCACGGTGCGGCGCTTCGAGCGCTCCGACGTGATCATTGATCTCGGCCGCTTCGAGGCCATCATGCCATCGCGCGAGCGCGTGCCGACTGAGGAATACAGCGTCGGCGACCGCATCCGCGCCTACGTCGTCGAGGTGCAAAACGGCACCCGCGGCCCGGAAATCATTTTGTCGCGCAGCCATCCGAATTTCGTGCGGCGGTTGTTCGAGGTTGAGGTCAGCGAAATTGCGGACCGCACCGTCGAACTCAAGGCCATTGCCCGCGAGGCCGGCGCCCGCACGAAGGTCGCCGTCCACAGCTCGGACGACAAGGTGGACCCCGTCGGCGCTTGCGTCGGAATGCGCGGCGCGCGCGTGAAGAACATCGTGCGCGAGTTGAACAACGAAAAAGTGGACATCATCCGCTGGCACCCCGATCCGCAGGAACTCGTGAAAGAGGCGCTCAAGCCCGCGAAGATTCACAGCATCATCATGGATGTGGCCGCGAAGAAAATTTCCGTCACCGTGGGCAAGGAGGAGCTTTCGCAGGCCATCGGCCGCCGCGGACAGAATGCCCGCCTCACCGCGAAACTCACCGGCTGGGACATTGATATCAACGAGGACAAGAGCAAGGAGGAGGCGTTCGAGAGCCAGAAGACGCAGGCCGCCCAATCGCTCGCCGACCAGCTCGCCATCACGCAGGAGCAGGCCGACAAGCTCATGAAGAGCGGCATGATCTCGATTGATGTGATCGTGACCAGCGAGGCCGAGGACATTGCCGGCGTGCTCGAATGCGACACCGCCACCGCCGAACGCATTCTCGAAGCCGCCAAGGCGCAGGCCACCGGCGCCGTAGCTTAGTGCGGCCATGAAAGCCGCGACCGACAATCAGAATTTAAATGCCATCCAAAGTCAGCAACTCGAAGACCGAACCGAAAGGCGCAGCGAAGCCACGTCGCGGCGCTCCTGCCGGCGCCGCACCTGCGCCGTCGCGTTCCGCGAAACCCACGGCTCCCGCTGAGCCGGCCACGCCACCCGCGCTGCGTCCGCAGGCGGAAGCGGTCTCGCTGATCGAGCCCAAGAAGAAAAAAGTCCGCAAACCCGAGGGGGAGGGTGCGAGCAAGGCCCGTGTGCTTCCGAGAATCGGGGTCACCGCGCCAAAGCCTGTTGAAAAGCCGGCGCCCGAGCCCGCCGCCGCTCCCGAGCCGGTGGCTGCCGAGGCAGTTCCAGCCGTCGAGGAAACGGTCGCGCCCGAGCCCGCCGCGGAGGAAGCTGTGACCGACAGCCGCCCGGTCATCCACATCAAGCCGCCGATCGTGGTTCGCGAACTCGCCGCGCAGCTTGGCTTGAAGCCGTTCCAGCTCATCGCGGATTTGATGGAGCTGAATATTTTCGCCTCGATCACGCAGGCCATCGAGCCCGACGTGGCCGCGAAGGTTTGCGAGAAGCACGGCGCGATTTTCGAACGCGAGAAGCGCAAAACCGGTGAGGGTGTCCACAAGGTCGAGGCGGCCGTTGTCGAGCCGCCCCGGAAGAAGGTCGAGGAGAAGCCTGCCGAACTGCAGTTGCGCCCGCCGATCATCACGATGATGGGCCACGTGGACCACGGAAAAACTTCGTTGCTCGACGCCATCCGCAAGGCGCGCGTGGCCGCTGGCGAGGCTGGCGGCATCACGCAGCACATCGGCGCCTACAGCGTGAAGCGTGGCGACAGCAGCATCACATTTCTCGATACGCCGGGCCATGCGGCATTCACGGCAATGCGTGCGCGCGGAGCGAATGTCACCGACATCGTCGTGCTCGTCGTCGCGGCGGACGACGGTCTCATGCCGCAGACCATCGAGGCGATTTCGCACGCGAAGGCGGCGAAGGTGACGATCATGGTGGCCATCAACAAAGTGGACCTTCCGAGTGCGAACATTGACAAGGTGAAGGGCCAGCTTCAGGAGCACGGCCTCACGCCCGAGGATTGGGGCGGCGAGACGATTTGCTGCGAAGTCTCGGCGACGAAGGGCCTCGGAATTGACAACTTGCTCGAGAGCATGGCCCTCCAGGCCGAGGTGCTCGAACTCAAGGCCAACCCGCGCGACGATGCGCGTTGCACCGTGATCGAGGCGCAGATCGAGGCCGGCCGCGGCCCGACGGCGACCGTCATCGTGAACGCCGGCACGCTCAAGGTCGGCCAGCCGTTCATCTGCGGAAATTATTGGGGCAAGGTGAAGCAGCTCATCAACGATCTCGGCAGCCCGGTGAAGGAAGCCGGCCCGGCCATGCCTGTGAAGGTGCTTGGTTTCAGTGGACTGCCCAAGGCCGGCGACGAGCTGGTGGCGATGGACAACGAACGCGACGTCCGCACGCTCAGCGAGGAGCGCCTCGAGACGCTGCGCAACGAGAAGCTTTCCACGCCGCAGCGCGCCACGCTCGAGAATCTTTTCGACAGCATGGCCGCGGACCAGCGGAAGAATCTGCTGATCGTGCTCAAGTCCGATGTGCAGGGCTCGCTCGAGGCGATCACCAGCTCGCTCGGCGAAATCAAGAGCGACAAAATCTCGCTTGAAATCATTCACAGCGCCGTCGGCCCGGTTACGGAATCCGACGTGCTGCTTTCCAGCGCATCGAACGCGGTCATTGTCGGGTTCAGCGTGAAGGTGGAGAACGGCGCGGCGCAGGCCGCCAAGCGCGAGGGCGTGCAGATCAAGCTCTTCAGCATCATTTACGAGCTCATTGATCAGCTCAAGGAAGCCATGGCCGGAATGCTCGATCCCGAGCTGCGCGAGAGCGTGGTGGGTCATGCGGAGGTCAAACAGGTGTTCGATCTTTCGAGAGGCAGGGTCGCGGGGTGCATGGTCACCGATGGCCGCATTGCCCGCACCGCACGCGCCCGTGTGTTGCGCAAACGCCAGGCGATTTACGATGGCGGGATTGCGACGCTCAGGCGCTTCCAGGACGAGGTCAAGGAAGTGCGCACCGGACTCGAGTGCGGCATCAAGCTTGGCGATTTTACGGAATACGAAGCAGGCGATATCATCGAGGCCTACACGCTCGAAAAAATCGCCCAGACGCTCTGAGAATTCGGTCCGCTGATTTTCGCAGAGGAAGGAATCTGTGAAGACCGGCGCAATCGAAGGATCTCCAGTTAATATGAAATACCGGCTCGAACGCGTCCGAGAAGTGCTCAAGAGGGAACTCGGGGTCATTATGGTCCGTGAGATTCGTTTTACGTCGCCGCTGGTCACGGTGAGCGACGTGGACATCACGCCGGACCTCAAGCAGGCCCACGTGTTCATCAGCGCGATCGGCAACGATCACCAGCGGCGCGACGCGCTCGAACAGCTCGAGCAGAATCGCGTGATGCTCCAGCGCGAACTCGCAAAACGCGTCGTGCTCAAAAATACGCCGCATCTCAACTTCAAACTCGACGAGTCCATCGAACGCGGCTCGCGGATCATCACAATCATGGATGAACTCGGCCTCACTCCGGAAAAACCGGAGAACGAATCCGAGGAGGACGACGAATGAGCAAGGACGCAACATTTGAGGAAATCGCACGCGCGCTCGAGCCCGCGAAAACCGTGCTCGTGGCCAGCCACCTGCGGCCGGACGGCGACGCGCTGGGCTCGACCATCGCGTTTGCGCTGTGGCTGAAAAGCATCGGCAAGGAAGTCACCGCATGGAACGAGGACGGCATGCTCGACAAGTTTCGCTATCTGCCGTGCGCCGACATCGTGAGCCAGCCGGAGGGCACGGGGCGGAAGTTTGACGCGTTTGTCGCACTCGACACCTCGGTGAAGAACCGTCTCGGCACGGTGCTTGCGGCGATCGAGGAACCCGCGGTGTTCGTGAACATGGATCACCACGTGAGCAACGGGAAGTTTGCCGCGCTCAATTACATTGATGCGACTTCGCCTGCGACGGGCGAAATCGTTTTCGAGTTTCTCCAGTCGGTTGGCGCCACGATCACGCCGGAGATCGCGGACAATCTCTTCGCCGCGATTTCGACGGACACCGGTTCGTTCCAGTATCCGAATACGACGGCGAGAACGTTTCGCGTCGCCGCTGCGTTGATCGAGGCCGGCGTGAATGTCGGAAAACTTTCGCAGGCGATGTATGACAGCCAGCCGCGCCGCAGGCTCGAGCTGCTGCGTCATGCATTGAACGAGGCGAAGTTTTGCTGCGACGGAAAAGTCGCGAGTTTTTCGCTCACGCAGGCGGATGTGGTGCGGCTCGGCGTGATGCCGGAGGACAACGAGGGAATCATTGATCATCTGCGCTCGGTGGATTCCGTGGTGGCCGCGGTCTTTTTCGAGGAACTCGAGGACGGCAAGGTGCGCGTGAGTTCGCGTTCGAAGGACCGGCGGGTGGATGTTTGCAAAGTCTGCGCTGTCTTCGGCGGCGGCGGGCACGCGCTGGCGGCCGGCGCGCGAATGACCGGACCGATCAGTGAGGCGCGGGAGAAATTCCTGAAAATTTTGTGCGATGAAGTCCGAGCCCTCGATTGACGGCGTCCTGTGCGTGGACAAGGCGCAGCGGATGACTTCGCACGATGTCGTGAACATCGTGCGGCGCGCGCTTGGCACGAAAAAGGTCGGCCATTGCGGCACGCTCGATCCGCTGGCCACCGGGCTGCTGCTCATCACGATTGGTCGTGGCACGAAAATCCAGGACCTCCTCATGAGTGAGGACAAGGAATACGCTGGGACGATGAAGCTCGGCGAAGTCACAGACAGCCAGGATTCCGACGGCGAGGTTGTCGAGACGCGTCCTGTTCCCGAGCTTGGCGCCGCGCAAATTGATGCGGCGTTCGCGAAATTTCACGGCGACTTTTACCAGACACCGCCGATGGTGAGCGCGATCAAGAAGGACGGCGTGCCGCTTTACAAGCTGGCCCGACAGGGAAAGACCGTGGAGCGCGAGCCGCGATTTGTTCACGTCTATGCGCACCAAATCCTCGACGTGCGTCTGCCGGAAATTGATTTTCGTGTCGTGTGCAGCAAGGGATTTTACGTGCGCACCTATGCCAACGACATCGGCAATGAACTCGGCTGCGGCGCGCATCTTCGCGCGTTGCGTCGGACGAAATCGGGACGATTCACTGCGGATGGCGCGATCACGGTGGATGAGCTCAAAACGCTGCCCCGGTCCGAAATCGAAGCGCGCGTCATGACCCTGCCCGCGGTCTCACGCTTGCGAGGGGCATAAAAATTGCGATGAGCGGGGCGATGCGGATACTGAAATCCATTGAGGAGCTCTCGGAAGTGCCCGGCCCCGTGACGCTTTCCATCGGCGTTTTCGACGGCTTGCACCTGGGACATCGGGCGGTGCTGCAAAGCGCGATGGACGATGCCGCCGCCAGCGGAGCGTCCGCGGTTGCGTTGACGTTCGATCCCCATCCCGCGCGGATTCTGAGGAAGGATCGGGTGCCGCGACTTCTCACATCCACGCCC
>JBOHXO010000298.1:0-9069 GCA_050737475.1 Chthoniobacterales bacterium | reverse complement strand
GATCGAACACGTTCGCGCCATCGTTGAAATAAATCACGGGAAACCGCCGCTCGTGCTCCGTCGCATAAGCCGGAGGCAGCCAGACGAGCAGCTCCCGCCATGCCGCGAGCGTTCGCGAATAAATCCGGTCGTGCGTGAGTCGTCCCTCGTAGCGGTCCTTCCAATCGGCCACCGTGCGATGCACAGTCGCGTCGAGCCACACCTCGTGGCGCGCGTTCGGCGGCACGCTGCCCCACGCATCCACCGCCTCGCATTCCCAGCTCCCGCCGCGCAGGATTTTGTATTCGATCACCGCGCCGGTGTCGGCCTCGATCACGCCCACGTGCCGGTCGCCCTCCCAGCGCAAGGGCAGTGCCAGCGCCGCGTCCCATTCGCCGAGCGCCCGCAGATTTCCGCACACGCTCACCGGTTCCTCGGGCCGGTCCACCGGCGGCAAAATCTCAAATCGAACGCGGCTCATGCAGGCAGTTCAACATACTCCCGCCGGGGCGTTCACGCCACCTCAGCCTGTGACGTTCTTTTTTCGGCCCAGCAATGCCCTCGCGCTCTCCAGTTGTTCCTGGCTTCCGATGAGCAGCACGTCGTCGCCGCATTGCAATTCCTCCTCCGGCGCGGGATTCACGATGCTCGTCCCTCCACGCTGGATGCCCACGATGCTCGCCCCCGTCTCGGTGCGCAGCCGCAATTCGGAAATCATCCTGCCCGCGGCCATGGCGTCGTCCGTCAATCGCACAGGCTCGAGCCGCGCCTCGCGCAAAAGCGACGGCACCTTCCTCGCCAGCGCGTGCTCATCCACGTCGGGCGGCTCGGCGAACGTGCCGTGCAGCGCGTATTGCGCGCGGGCATAGAGCCGGTTTGATGCGCGATAGAGCAGGATGCCCGCGACCACCGCGATGCCCAGCGCAAGCAGCAGCACATTGCGTGAGGGCAGCAGCGTGGAGCTCAACACGAGCAGCCACAGCGCCATCAGGCAGCTCCCGGCGACCAGCACCGTGCCCGACACGATCGCGCGTGCGGTCGCCGTGCCGGCGCCGGCCTTCGACGGGCTCACGCTCAATTCCGCAACCATCATTCCGCCCGCCTGGAATTTCCGCCAGCTCGCGACCAGGCACGGAAAACTCAGCAACAGCGCCCCCAGCCACAGCGTCGCCTTCACGCCATCCGCGCCGCCGGGAAATTGCGTCCATCCCGCCGCGTATCGCGCGTGAACGATGACCACCGCGATGAACACCCCCGTCGCAAGCAGCAGGTTCAGCGCGATCTGCCATGCGAGCTTTGTGAGAATGCGCGCCGCCGGGCTGCCCTTGCTCTTCCCGCCGATTTCACCGACCCATCGGCTGTAGGCTTCCATTGCACCGACCATCGGCTTCGGTGCCACCCGGTCGAACCACGACACGACACCGTCCGACGATCGGATGAGATACGGCGTGCAAAGCGTCGTGAGCGCCGATACCGACACCGCGATCGGATATAGGAACGCGCTCGTCGCCCCGAGGTCCTGCCCCAGCGCCGCAATGATGAACGAAAACTCGCCGATCTGCGCGAGCCCCATCCCCGCGCGCAGCGAGGTGCGCATGTCGTTGCCAGCGATGAAGCAGCCCAGCGCGCACGAGATAGCCTGCCCGACCACCACCACGACCGCAATGAGGAGAATCGGCCCCGCGTATTGCGCGATCAACCCCGGATCAATCCGCAGCCCGATCGAGACGAAAAACACCGCGCTGAAAAGATCGCGCACCGGCAGCATGATGGACTCGATCTTCGCGATCTGCCTCGCCTCCGCGACGATCGCGCCGATGAGGAACGCCCCCAGCGCCACGCTGTAGCCGAGCTTCAGCGTGAGCAGCGACACGCCGAAGCACAGCCCGACCACCGTCACCAGCAGCAGCTCGTTGCTCTTGAACCTCGCGAGATAATTCAGCAGTCGCGGCACCGCAATGAGCCCGACCACGAGCAGCCCGCCAAGGAACGAACAGAGGCCCAGGATCGTCATCCCCGCCTGCCCGCCATTCAACGTGCCCGTCTTTGCGAAGCCCGAGAGCAGCGCAATCATCACGATTGCGAGAATGTCCTCCACAATGAGGACGCCGTAGATGAGCTGCGCGAACCGCTCCTTCGTCTTCCCAAGGCTGTCCAGCGCCTTGACGATGATCGTCGTGGACGACATCGAAAGAATCGCGCCGAGAAAAATACTGTCCATCTGCTTCCAGCCGAAGGACTGGCCGAGTTGAAACCCGACCCACAGCATCACCAGAATCGCAAATGGCGCCGCGATGAACGCCGTCGTGCCGACCGCCTTGAGCTTGCGCAGGCTGAACTCCATGCCCAGCGCGAACATCAAAAAAATCACGCCGATCTGCGCGAGCGTATCAATCGTCTCACGGCTCGAGATCAATGCGAACGGCGGCGTGTGCGGCCCGATCACAAATCCCGCCAGGATGTATCCGAACACCACCGGCTGCTTGAGCTGACGGCACAGGATCGTTGCCACTGCTGCGACGATCATCACGACCGAGAGATCCTGCAGGAAGCTGTCCGGGTGCATGTGTCCTTATTCTCGAATCCCCGCAGACAGCATGCCAGCCGCATTTCCGCTCGCCGCGTTTCGAGGTCGTCTGCAAACTCCGCATCCGATGCACGACAGCCTCGATCTTATTTTGACTTTTACCGGAGGCCTGGCTGCGGCGTTGCTCTTCGGGTACATCACCACGCGCCTCGGCCTGTCGCCCATCGTCGGCTATCTCATCGCCGGCATCGCGGTGGGCACCCACACGCCGGGCTTCGAGGCGAATCCCGACCTCGCCTCGCAGATGGCCGAGATCGGCGTCATTCTGCTCTTGTTCGGCGTCGGCCTGCAGTTTCACATCAAGGAACTTCTCTCCGTCCGCCGCGTCGCCATTCCCGGCGCCATCGCGCAGATCGCCGCCGCCACCGCGCTGGGCGCAGGCGCCATGCACCTCTTCGGCTGGAGCTGGAAGGCCGGCATCGTCTTCGGTCTCGCCATTTCCGTCGCAAGCACCGTCGTCCTCACGCGCGTCCTCTCCGACCACAGCGCGCTCCACACCCGCACCGGCCACATCGCCGTCGGCTGGCTCGTCGTGGAGGACCTCTTCACCGTCGTCGCGCTTGTGTTGCTTCCCGCCTTCCTCGGTAACGCGGCGACCGAAGCCATTGCCTCGTCCGTCGGCATCGCGCTTTTCAAACTCGTCGCCCTCGTCGCCCTCACCTTCCTGCTCGGCGGCTACGTCATTCCCAAATTGCTCGCCTACATCGCGCGCACCGGCTCCCGCGAACTCTTCACGCTCACCATCCTCGTGCTCGCGCTCGGCATCGCCGTCGGTTCCGCAAAACTCTTCGGCGCGTCCATGGCGCTCGGTGCGTTCCTCGCGGGCATGGTCGTGGGCCAGTCGGAATTCAGCAATCGCGCCGCCACCGAGGCGCTGCCATTCCGCGACGCGTTCGCCGTACTGTTCTTCGTGTCTGTCGGAATGCTCTTCGAGCCGATGCGGTTCGCGCAGGACTGGCCGCTCATCGCGCTCGCCACAGTCGTCATCCTCATCGGCAAGCCGCTCGCCGCACTCGCCGTCGTTCGCGTGCTCGGCTACCCATTTCCCGTCGCCCTCGGAGTCGCCGTCGCGCTCGCGCAGATCGGCGAATTCTCGTTCATCCTCGCCACCATGGGCCGCGACTTGAATGTGTTGCCGGACGGCGCGCTCAACATCCTCGTCAGCGCCTCCATCATTTCCATCACCCTCAATCCTCTGCTCTACAAGGCGATTCCCTCCATCGTGCGATGGGTCGGCCGGCACAAAAATCTCTCGCAGCTGCTCAACCCTCCGGAGCCGCTGCCCGACGGACCGGAGACCCCGGACGGCGATAACGAACATCACGCCATCGTCGTCGGCTACGGACCCATCGGTCGCACCGTGAAACGCATCCTCGTAAGCAACGGCGTCCGTCCCGTCATCGTCGAAATGAACGTGGATACCGTCCGCGCCCTTCGCAACTCCGGCGTCCACGCGATCTACGGCGAAGCCGCAAAACGCGAGACGCTGGTCTCCGCCGGCGTCGCCACCGCCGAGGCGCTCATCTTCACCGCATCGGATGTCGCCGACGTGGACCAGGCCATCCGCATCGCCCTCGAATTGAATCCCGGCATCCGCATCCTCGCTCGCGCAAACTACCTCAACGAAGCGCCCATGCTCGACCGCGCCGGCGCCCATCGCATCGTCACCGCCGAGGGCGAAGTCGCGCTCACGATGACGGAATTCGTCCTGCGCTCGCTCGGTGCCAATTTCGACCACATCAACCGTGAGCGCGAGCGCGTCCGCCGCGAACTCTTCGGTGATGCGGAACAATAAATCCCGGCCTTGCCACGGATGAACATATCAATATATTTTGATGCGTTGTTGTATTTACTCTGATGACTGACCCGATTTCCAAGGAACTCCGCGACCTCATGGCGGAGCGCATTCTCATTCTCGATGGCGCGATGGGCACCATGGTGCAGCGCTACAAGCTCGAGGAAGCCGACTATCGCGGCGAGCGGTTTGCGGACTGGCCTTCCGACGTGAAAGGCAACAACGACCTGCTTTGCATCACGAAGCCGGAGGTCATTCGCGAAATCCACAGCCAGTATATAGCCGCGGGCGCCGACATCATCGAGACGAACACATTCTCGGGCACCACCATCGCCATGGCCGACTACGGCATGCAGGAATTCGTGCCGGAATTGAATCGCGCCGCCGCGAAAGTCGCCCGCGAAGCCGTCGCCGAATTCCCCGACCGGCGCGTCTTCGTCGCCGGCGCCATCGGCCCGCTCAACCGCACGCTCAGCATTTCGCGCGACGTGAACGATCCCGGCGCGCGCGACGTGACCTTCGATCAGGTCGTCACCGCCTATCGCGAGCAGATCGAAAACCTCGTCGAGGGCGGCGTGGACATTCTTCTCGTCGAAACGATCTTCGACACGCTCAACGCCAAGGCCGCGCTCTTCGCGATCGGCGAATACTTCGCCGCAACCGGGAAACAACTGCCCGTCATGGTCTCCGGCACGATCACGGATCTCTCCGGCCGCACGCTCACCGGTCAGACCGTCGAGGCGTTCCTGAATTCCGTCTCGCATTTTCCGCTGCTCTCGATCGGCCTCAACTGCGCCCTCGGACCAAAGGAAATGCGGCCCTACGTCGAGGAGCTCGCGAGCAAGGCGCCGTTCTTCGTCAGCACCTATCCGAACGCCGGCCTGCCCGATCCGCTCTCGGCGACCGGCTTCCCCGAGACTCCCGAATCGCTCGCGCCGCAACTCCGCGACTGGGCCGAGCAAGGCTGGCTGAACATCATCGGCGGCTGCTGCGGCACCACGCCCGATCACATTCGCGAAATCGCAAAAGCCGTCCGCGGCTTCAAGCCCCGCGCGATTCCCGTGCGCCCGCAAACCCTGCGCCTGAGCGGTCTCGAGCCCTTCACCGCGCGTCCGGAAATTCCATTCATCAACATCGGCGAACGCACGAACGTCACCGGCTCCCCGCGCTTTGCGAAATTGATCCTCGCTGGCGATTACGACGCCGCACTCGCCGTCGCCCGCCAGCAGGTCGAAGCCGGCGCGCAGATCATTGATATCAACATGGACGAGGGCATGCTCGATGGCGTCGCCGCCATGACAAAGTTCTGCAACCTCATCATGGCCGAGCCCGACATCTCGCGCGTGCCGATCATGGTGGATTCCTCGAAATGGGAAGTCATCAAGGCCGGCCTCCGCTGCGTGCAGGGAAAGTGCGTCGTGAATTCCATCTCGCTGAAAGTCGGCGAAGAGGAATTCAAGCAGCATGCCACGCTCGTCCGTCGCTACGGCGCGGCAGCTGTCGTGATGGCATTCGACGAGCAGGGCCAGGCCGATAATTTCGAGCGCCGCGTCGAGATTTGCTCGCGCGCCTACCGCATCCTCGTGGACGAAGTCGGCTTTCCGCCCGAGGACATCATCTTCGATCCGAACGTCCTCACCGTCGCAACCGGCATCGAGGAACACGCGAACTACGCAAAGGACTTCATCGAGGCCACGCGCTGGATCAAACAGAACCTGCCCTACGCGCGCGTCAGCGGCGGCATCAGCAACATTTCGTTTTCGTTCCGCGGAAACAACGCCGTGCGCGAGGCCATGCACTCGTGCTTCCTTTACCACGCCATCCAGGCGGGCCTCGACATGGGCATCGTCAACGCCGGCCAGCTCGCCGTCTACGAGGACGTGCCCGCCGACATGCGCGAACTCATCGAGGACGTGCTGCTCAATCGCCGCGAGGACGCCACCGAGCGCCTCGTCACATTCGCCGACGAACTCAAAAACAAGGCCAGCGGCACCAAGGCGAACACCGCCGACCTCACGTGGCGCGAAGGCTCCGTCGAGGAACGCCTCAAGCACGCGCTCATCAAGGGCATCGTGGATTTCGTGGACGCCGACACCGAGGAGGCTCTCGCGAAATACGAAAAACCACTCAAGGTCATCGAAGGCCCGCTCATGGCCGGCATGAGCGTCGTCGGCGATCTCTTTGGCGCGGGAAAAATGTTCCTGCCGCAGGTCGTGAAAAGCGCACGCGTGATGAAAAAATCCGTCGCGTGGCTCACGCCATTGATGGAAGCCGAGCGCGCAGCTAATCCCAATGCGCGCACGCAGGGCCGCGTGCTCATGGCGACCGTGAAGGGCGATGTCCACGACATCGGCAAGAACATCGTGGGCGTCGTGCTCGCGTGTAACAACTACGAGGTGATTGACATGGGCGTCATGGTTCCGTGCGAAAAAATCCTCGCGACCGCGAAGGAAAAAGCCTGCGACATTATTGGCGTCTCCGGCCTCATCACGCCGTCGCTCGACGAGATGATCCACATCGCAAAGGAAATGACGCGCGAAGGCTTCACGCTCCCGCTCATCCTCGGCGGCGCGACAACGAGCAAGGCGCACACCGCCGTCAAAATCCAGCAGCACTACCCGCACGGCGTCGTCCACGTGCTCGACGCCTCGCGCGCCGTGAACGTCGTCAGCTCGCTGCTCAGCCCTGAGCAAAAGCCCGCCTACCTCACGCAGCTCGATGCGGAATACCAAAAACTCCGCGAGGAACACGCCAGCCGCACGAAGGAAAAAGCCATGCTCACGTTCGACGATGCAAAGGCCAATGCGTTCCAAATTGACTGGACCGCCGCCGACATCGCCGTGCCGGAAAAATACGGAGTGCAGGTCTTCGACAATTTTCCGCTCGAGGAACTCGTCGAATATTTCGACTGGTCGCCGTTCTTCCACGCATGGGAACTCCGCGGCCGCTACCCAGCGATCTTCGAGGACGAACACGTCGGCGCCGAGGCGCGCACGCTCTACGACGACGCCCGCCACCTGCTCGACAAAATCGTCGGCGAAAAACTCTTCCGCGCCCGCGGCGTCCTCGGCCTCTGGCCCGCGAACTCAAATGGCGAGGACATCGAGATTTATTCCGACGTCAACCGCTCGCAGGTCCTCGGCCACTTCCACGCCCTGCGCCAGCAGATGAAAAAGCCCGCCGGCCAGCCGAACTGGTCGCTCGCCGATTTTGTCGCGCCGAAATCCAGCGGCCGCGTGGACAGCGTGGGCGGATTCGCCGTCACCGCCGGCCCCGAAGTCCACACGCTCTCGGAAAAATTCAAAGCCGAACACGACGACTACAATTCGCTCCTCACGAGCGCGCTCGGCGACCGCTTCGCGGAGGCCTTCGCCGAATGCCTGCACAAAAAAGCGCGCGACCTCTGGGGCTTCGGCAAAACCGAGAACCTCGGCAGCGAGGAACTCATCAAGGAAAAATACCGCGGCATCCGCCCGGCGCCCGGCTATCCGTCGCAGCCCGACCACACCGAAAAGTGGGATCTCTTCCGCCTGCTCGACGCCACGGCAAACACCGGCATCGAGCTCACCGAATCGCTCGCCATGAATCCCGGCAGCAGCGTAAGCGGCCTTTATTTCGCGAGCCCGGAAGCAAAATATTTCGCCGTCGGAAAACTCGAGCCCGACCAGGTCGCCGATTACGCCGCGCGCAAGAATATGCCGCTCGCCGAAGTCGAGAAATGGCTCGGCCCCTGGCTCAACTACGAGCCTTGACCGCCGCAGCCACGAGCCATTGAACGGCGACGGCGGATGAACGATCGCGCGCACGCGGCAAGCCCAAACAACCCAATCACCATCGTGCCGGGCTCGGGGATGACCACTGTGAAATCCACGAACAACGTATTGCCAACCTGGCTGATCACCGGCTCGCCAATCGTCCCGAAGCTATGCACGACCGCGAAGTCGGATGCATTGAAGGCGCCCCCGTTGAATGCGATCGGCGTCGTGCCGCCATTGACGAACTGGTAGCTATACGTGCCGGGGTGCAGACCGGTGTTGGCCAGATAAATGGTCGTCAGTCCTGCGAAGGTCAGCAGGCCGTCGGTCATGGCCAGCCTGCCCGCCGCGGTGTCGCTCACGTTGATGCTCAGGAAGCTGCCCGTCGCGAAGGTCGCTGCGCTCGAGCCGGACACCGTCAACGTCTCCGTGCCGATGAAGGTGGCTCCGGGGCGGACGATGCCGCCGGCGTTCACCGTCAGCGCACCGCCGACCGTGCCGCTTCCGCCGAGGATCGCCCCGTCGTTCACGGTGACGATGCCGACGCCATTGCCCGACGTGTTGTTCACGCGAAGCTCGCCGGCGTTGATCGTGGTCAATCCGCCGATGGAATTTCCCGTCGCGCTGCCGAAGACCAGCGCTCCCGGCCCGTTCTTGTTGATCGCCTGCGTGCCGGTGATGGCGCCGCCGATGGTCGTGAGGCCCATATTGCTCACGTTCATGTTGAACGCGCTCGTGAGGGTGGAGTAGGTGAGCGTGCCGTTGAGCGTGAGATCGTTGGTGCCGACGAGGGCAAAATTCGTCGTGGTCGTGCTGGTAGTGGCGATGCTGTTGGTAATCGTTTGTGCGCCTCCCACCGCCTTCAACGCGCCGCCGAAGCTGGTAAAGGTGATCGGGCCCGTCCCGAGTGGCCCGGTGGTGAGCGTCGAACTGCTCCCCAGACCGATGACATG
>JBOHXO010000297.1:0-15038 GCA_050737475.1 Chthoniobacterales bacterium | reverse complement strand
CTTTCGCCGTGACGGATGAGAACGAGTTTGTGCATGTGCGGTGTGGTTGCAAACGTGGTGGACCGCGTTTATACAGACGCGACTTCCAAGATGGCAAGCGGCTCCCTTTTTTCGACGACGTGAAATTTTCCGCGCTGACATTCAACATGCAGTTCGGCCAGGCGTGGAACGCGGACGAGCCGGACAAGGCGCCCATCGTGCTGGAGGACACCATCGCGTTCCTCGAGCAGTCGAACGCGGACATCATTTTTTTGCAGGAGGTCGAGCAGGCGCGGCCCGGCGGCGAGCAGCTCTGGCCCCCGCCGAATTTCATGCGCCTCAAGGCCGCGCTGCACGGCTACCACTCGGTCTTCGCGTATCCGAAGGTGAATCCCGACGAGCTGCCGTTCGGCCTCGCGCTGGCGATTTTTGCGCGCACGCCGCTCGTGGATTTTCGCGCGCAGGATCTGCCGCCCGCGCCGATCGAGTTTGAGTTCGATGGGAAAAAAGTCGCGCCGTCGCACCGCCAGCTCATCAGCGCGAAGACGCAAATCGCCGGCCGCACGATCCAGCTTTTCAACACGCACCTGCAGGCGTTTTTCATGATCGCCGGCAGCAGCGATGCGCATCCCGAGCAGCGCAACCTGATCGAGGCCGCGGTGCGTGCGGTGGACGGGCCGGTGCTGCTCGCGGGCGATTTCAACTGCGCGCCCGAGGAAGGGCTCGTGAAGCAGTTTTTGGCGGCGGGCCTGCGCACGGCGCAAAATACCGAGCCGACGTGGCGGCGGCGGCCCTACGTGATGGACCATTTGTTTTTCAACGCCGGCCTCAAGGCCGAGCGCGCCGAGGTCGTGCCGACGTTCTGCTCGGACCATCACGCGGTGCATGCGAATTTTCGCATTGCCGCAGCCTGACGCCATGCTCCTCGTCTCCTGGAACGTCAACGGCATCCGCGCCGTGCTGAAAAAAGATTTCCTCGGGTGGCTCGAGAAATCCGGCGCGGACATCGTGTGCCTGCAGGAAACAAAGGCGCGGCCCGAGCAGGTCGTCGAAGTCGCGTGGCCCGACAAATACGAGCGGTTTTGGAATTCCGCGGAGAAGCCCGGCTACTCGGGCACGGCGATCTTCACGAAGACGCCGCCAAAGTCGGTGACGTATGGCATCGGCATGGACGATCACGACCGCGAGGGCCGCGTGATCACGGCGGAATTCGAAAGTTTTTTTCTCGTGAACGTGTATGTGCCGAACTCGAAGCGCGAACTCACGCGGCTGCCCTACCGCCAGACGTGGGACCGCGATTTTCTCGCGTATTTGAAGAAGCTCGAAAAAACGAAGCCGGTCGTGTGGTGCGGCGATTTGAATGTGGCGCACACGGAGATTGATCTCGCGCGGCCGAAGGGCAACGAAAAGAATCACGGCTTCACGCCGGAGGAACGCGCGGGATTCGATGCGTTCGTGAAGGCGGAATTTCTCGACACATTTCGAGAGTTCGAAAAAGCCGGCGGGCATTACACGTGGTGGAGCCCTATGGGCGGCGCGCGCGGCCGGAACATCGGCTGGCGCATTGATTACTTCCTCGTCTCGAAATCGCTTCGCCCGAAATTGAAGCGCGCATTCATCGAGCCGCACACGATGGGCAGCGACCATTGTCCGGTGGGGGTTGAACTCGACCTGCCCGCCCGATAGACTTTGCCGGCATGAAGAACATGCCAGGTCTCTCCATCATTTTCGGCGTTTTGCTCGCCGTGATCGCGGTCGGATTCTATGTCGCCACGGGCAGCAAGGCTCCCACGGCGCTGATTCCCGCGGGATTCGGACTTCTGTTGATCGTCTGCGGAATCATCGGCCTTGCGAAACCGGCGCTGCGCATGCATGCGATGCACGGCTCCGCGTTGCTCGGTCTCATCGGGGCCGGCGCGGGTCTCGGCATGTCGCTGCCGAAGCTGCCGGACATCATTGCGGAGGTCTTCGGCCAGCATGCGGCCGTTTGGGAGAAGCTCGCGATGGGCGTGATCTCGCTCGTCTTCCTCGGGCTGTGCGTGAAGTCGTTCGTGGACGCCCGCCGCGCGCGCAAGGCGCAATCGGCTTCCCGCTGAAAAATCGCGCGCTCGAGCGCGACCCAAGTATCAGACCTTGCCCCGCGTAATGGTGATCTTTTTCGGCTTCGACATCAGGCCCGTCATGGGATCGAACGTGACGATGGTGATGATGTTTTTGCCGGGCTTGAGCTTGAGGTTGATGGACCAGCTCCCGCTGCCCTTGGCCTTGATGTAGGGACCGCTGCCGATTTTATACATCACGTAAGCACCCTCCACGAGCAGGGTGCCGCCGATTTTGATCTTGGGCTTGGTGGTCTTGATTTTTGCGCTGCCCGCGAGAATCGGTTGCTCCGGTGCGACGCCAGGCTCCGGTGTCGGGGTCGGCGTGGGCGCAGGTGTCGGCGTCGGTGTGGGGGGCGGAGTCGGCGCGGCCATGGCGGGGCCGTAGCCGAGGTCCTGCAGGAAGGCCAGATCGAGCTGCGTGAGAAAGCGTCTTTCGCCTTTTGACAATGTGGCCGTCATCACGGCCTCCTGGTTGATACTATTATCGTCAAGCCGCTTGCTCATCGTGTTCGCGGCGATGTGCGCGCCATCCGGATTCCCGTTCAGCATCGTGTTGATCAACCCCGTCCCGCTGCCCATCACTGCAACCACGTGCGTGCCGGACCAATTCGCGCCGCTCTTCAAAGAGTTCCACGTGTCCGAGGTGCCGAATCCCAACCCGTGCATCATTTCGTGCAGCATCACGGTGTAGAAATCGTATTCGCCCGCGCCGGCCGTTGTCGTGGAGTCGAAATGCCAGCTGGCGTTCTTGTCGAAGCTCAGGAAGCTGGCCACCGCTCCCAAGTGCAGCGTGTAATTGACCGTCGTGGCCGGTGAAGTGAGCATCACTGACGAATTCACCGAGGTGATGGTGGGACCGGCGCCGCGAAGCAGGATGCCGTTGGAATAACTTTCCGCATTCGCAATGGCCGAGACTGACGCGGGATCGTCGAAATAACTCAAATCCGCCGTGCCTGCGGCCGGAGCACCTTCACCCAGCGCGTCCGCGCCGCCCAACACACTTGCGGCGCCGACGTAGACGCGAAATTCGTTGGGCAGCAGCATGAACGAACTCACAGTCAGCGGATGCGCGGGATCAGGAGCGGAGGGATCGGCCACTTCCAGATGCCAGTCGAAGACCGCGGTCAGCGTGAGCCCGGGATCCGAACCGATAAATTCGTCGGTGGTAACGGCGTTGAGCGAGGCATTCGCCACCGTGTTCAACGCATTTTCCAGATCACTGGCCGCCTTCATCAGCGTCGCCTTGGCGGTCGGGTTGCCATCGAAATAGCTCTGATCGTAAGTGTAATCCAGCTTGATGGTGATCGCCTGTACATTTGTGATCACCAACAGCCCGGCCAGTATTCCTAAAAATCGCTTCATAGGGGAGCCCCAAACTATGTAGTGCGAAAACTGAAAGTCAACTGTGCGCGGCGAATTCCACTTGCAGCAAGCGAGCCGGCCCGCTCCATTCCCGCCATGAAGCGAATCGAGGCCTCGGATTTACTGGATGCGTTGAAATGGCGGTATGCCGCAAAAAAATTCGATCGCTCTCGCAGAATTGATCCGCAGACATGGGCCGCTCTCGAGGAGACCCTCGTGCTCTCGCCCTCCTCCTACGGCCTGCAGCCCTGGAAATTTCTCGTCATCACCGACCAGGCCGTAAAGGACGCGCTTGTCCCGCTTTCGTGGGGGCAGACGCAACCCGCCGAGGCCTCCCACATGGTGGTCTTCGCCGTCAAACACCCCTTCACCGCCGCCGACGTCCGCCGCCACATCGCGCGCTCCGCCGAGGTGCATGGAATCACCGTCGAAACGCTCGCCGGCCTCGAAAAAGTCATCCTCGGCTATATGAATACCCCCGAGCTCGATGTCCGCGCCTGGTCCACGCGCCAGGTCTACATCGCGCTCGGAAATTTCATGACCGCCGCCGCCGTGCTCGGTATTGATACCTGCCCGATGGAGGGCATTAATCCCGCCGCCTATGACAAGGTGCTCGGCCTCGAAGGCACCGGCTATTTCACCGTCGTCGCCTGCCCCGCAGGCTACCGCGCCAGCGACGACAAGCAGGCCACCCGCGCAAAAGTCCGCTTCCCCGCCGCGGACATCGTGACTAGGATCGGCGCATAAATATTTCTGGCGCCACCTCGCCGCGCCGGCCGCAATGACCGCCACCACGGACATTCTCGCCCAGACCGACTGGCTCGCCCGCCGCGCCGCCCATGAATCGCGCGTGGACCCATGGCTCGCACCGCACCTCGCCCGTTCCTCGCGCGGCGAACGCCACCCCATCCACGACTTCCTCTTCGAATACTACTCGTATCGCCCCGCCCGACTCCGCCGCTGGCATCCCGGCATCGGTGTCGCGCTTGCCGGTGAAGTCGCGGAGGAATTCCTCGCCATCCCGCACTACGCGCGGCTGGACGGCGGCATCGGCGTCTCCACGGCCACGCTCAAGCCGGAACGCTTCGCCTTCGTCCGCTGGCTGCTCGGGTTGCTCGAGGCCGTGCGCGACCGGCCGCCGTTCTTCGGCTGCGCGGGCCTGCACGAATGGGCCATGGTTCATCGCGCGGAGGAAGTGCGCCACCCGCAATGGCCGCTGCGTCTCGGCGCCGCCGGCACCTCCGCCGTGCTCGAATCCCTTCCCGTGCGCTGCAGCCACCACGACGCCTTTCGTTTCTTCACGCCCGAAGCCCGGCCCCTGAACCGCCTTCAACCCACGCGGCCCGAGGCGCATGAAATGGAGCAATCCGGCTGCCTGCACGCAAACATGGACCTCTACAAATGGGCGTCCAAACTCGCGCCCTTCACGCCCTCCGAGCTCACCGCCGATACCTTCGCCCTCGCTCGCGACATCCGCGAACTCGACATGCGCGCGAGCCCCTACGATTTTTCCGCGCTCGGGTTCGAGCCCGTCGCCATCGAGACGCCCGAAGGCCGCGCGGCATACGAACACGGCCAGCGGGAATTCTCCGCGCAATCCGCCCCGCTGCGCAAGCGCCTCATTGCCGTCTGCCAGGCATTGCTGGCCGCTTCCTAAGTCGACGGCGCGGAAGGTGGCGCCGGTGTGCTCGCGGGAGTCTCGGTGGCGCCATCGCCAGTAGCCGCGGCTTTTGATGAGTTCAGCTGCTGCATGACCTCTTTCGTCCATGCGTCGAAATCCGGATTGTCGGGATACGCCTTGATGATTGCTATGCGTTCCTTCAACGCACGATTGGGAAGACCCAGAACCTCGTAATCTTTCGCCTTGTTCCAAAGGAGCTTCGGCATCTCCTGCCTCTGGAACGTGTCTATCTTTCGTTCGTCCTTGGTTGCCTGGGCCACAGCACTCTGGAAGGCGATTTCCATGTCCCAAGTCTCGATCAGCTTGGGATCTTTTTTCTCTCGCAGATAGGGGCGCACATTTTTTTCGAGGATACCACCCAAATTCGACGGACTGAACTCCCAGTTCTCTATGTCGCTGAGCTGGCCGTTCAGCCCCAGAACCACTGCTACCCAGCCTTCTCCCACGGGCCCATTGAGCACCTGGCGCATGCTGTCATCAAAATTCGGGCCTTGGTTGCCTTGGTTGTTGTCGTTGTTTTGTCCGCCCCAACGGTTTCGGCCTTGTGGACCCTGCCCCCCTCCCCCCTGTTGTTTCCCATCCCCCTGGTATTTGCCGACCAAATCCTTGCACTGCTCCAACGCTCCCACATAGTCCCTGATCTCCGGGAGCACTGCCCCCTCATCGTCCACAGTCGCTCTTTTCAAGGTCAGTGCCAGATAGCGCAGGTGCAATCCGGCCGCGCGCTCGAAATCCTGGCTGGAAAAAAAATCGCGATGACTCTTTTTCCAGTCCGAATATTCCTGACTGATGCTCTTGTTGCCGAAGACAATTTCCTTCATGCAGGCCAGCACGTAGTCCCCCGCTCCACCCATGTGTTGCGCGAGCTTTTGTCGCGCGCCTTCGAGGTAACTCTTTTTCTGCGCTTCACGCGCCTTCGTCATCGCCTCCAGGCTGGCGGCCAAAGCCTTGGAATCGAGCGGTGCGTCGTCCTGCATCGGCGCGGCCAGCGCGGGAGACAGGATCATGACGCCCGCGAACAACACGCGGGTCAATGGGGGGAACATTTCAAATAGAATGATGGGATCAAACCCCCATGTCTAGGGAAGGTTGCATTGTAATTCCCAGCGAGGGGCTTGAGTCGGGAAGAGCTTTCCGCCAAAGATATCGCGCACCAAACTTCATATCGAACACGTATGGAACTTCGTCATTTGCGCTACTTTGTTGCGCTGGCTGAGCGATTGAACTTCACCGCGGCGGCAAAGTTTCTCGGAATCAAGCAGCCGCCGCTCAGCGTGCAAATTCGCAATCTCGAGACGGAGGTCGGCGGACTGCTGTTCCACCGCGATCATCGCAACATCCGTCTGACACCGCTCGGTCTCCTGCTTCTCGACGACGCTAGGGTGCTTCTTCAACAAGCCAGCCAGGCCGAAGAGCGACTCCGCGATGCCGTGGAGGGACGCGTAGGTGAAATTCGGATAGCCTGCACGCAAGGAGCTCGCTCCGAACGAATTACGCGTCGCATCCGCAAATTCCTCCGCAAACAGCGCGGCGCGCGCCTCATTATAATGGAAGTCGCTTATGAAGAGGAACTTGCACCTGAAACTTCCGGCGTGGACCTGCTGATCACGGAATGCCTGGAGCCGCCCGCGGGGGCTATCGTGCTGGAGCGCGCTGCGATCCACGTTGCAGTTCCCCCCAAGCATCGGCTCGCCGAAAATACCGAAATTAGCCCCGCCGACCTTTTGGGCGAAACACTCCTTTTTGCAGCGTTCGAACAACGCTCGGCAGCCGAAAAATATCTCACGGAACTCATTGAAAAACAAGGACCAGCCATCGAAATTCGTGCGGTTTCCGCCGTTTTTTCGGAGCGGCTCTGGCAGGTTTCGCTCGGTCTCGGATTAACCGTCTGCACGGAGGCGGACCGGGAGACGTTCGATGCCGTGCGCATTCCACTGGCCGGGGCTCCCGGCCTGTTCACCGTCGCGCTCGCCCATTCGGCGGCCCGGTCAGCAGCGCTTCCCGCTCTGCTCGAAGCTATTCGGGAATAGCCAGCCCGCGCTCGACCCAAATGCTGAGCAGGCTCAAGTCGGCCGGCGTCACCCCGCTGATTCGCGAAGCCTGCCCCAACGTGGCCGGTTGAACACACGCCAGCTTTTCCGCAGCCTCGCGGCGTAATCCGATGATTTTGGAAAAATCGAGCCCGGCCGGAATCCTGCGGCCCTCGCTGCGGCTCGTGCGCGCCACCTGGTCCTCCTGCCTGCGGATGTAGCCTGCGTATTTCAGGTCCGTCTCGAACAACTCCCAGATGCCGCCCTTGAAACGCCCACGCAATTCCTCCGGCAGCGACGACCAAGTGTTCTCCGAACGCTTCAGCCAGAGCTCCAGCGGAATGCCCTCCACTTTCACTTTCGCGGCCTCTTCGGCAAGCAGATGGCGTGCGGCCAATTTCTCCTCGAACTGTCGGCGCCGTTCCGTGGAGGCCAGCCCCAGTTCGATTGCGCGCCCGGTCAGCCGCATGTCCGCATTATCCTGCCGGAGCAGCAAGCGATACTCCGCGCGGCTCGTGAACATCCGATAGGGCTCCGGCGTGCCCAGGGTGACCAGATCGTCAATCATCACGCCGATATAGGCCTCTGCGCGGCCCAGCACCAATTCCGGACGTCCCAGCCTCTTCAATGCCGCGTTCGCCCCTGCAATGAACCCCTGCGCCGCCGCCTCCTCGTATCCCGACGTTCCATTGATCTGTCCGGCAAAATAGAGCCCTTCGACGCGCTTTGTCTCGAGCGTGCGGCGAAGCTGCGTGGGCGGGCAGTAGTCGTATTCCACCGCGTAGCCCGGCCGCAGAATCTCGGCATTCTCCAACCCCGGCACGGTCCGAATGAACCGGTATTGCACCTCGTAAGGCAGGCTGGTCGAGACGCCGTTGACGTAAATTTCGCCCGTGTCGCGGCCCTCAGGCTCCAGAAAAAGCTGATGACTCGGCTTTTCAGCAAATTTCACCACCTTGTCCTCGATGGATGGACAATAGCGCGGCCCCACCCCCTCGATTCGGCCCGCATACAGAGGCGATTGATCCAGATTGCCGCGAATGATGTCGTGGGTTTGGCTGTTCGTGTGCGTGATCCAGCAGGGTATTTGTTCCACATGGAACACGCCGGCCTTCACCCGATTGAGCGTGAACAGCCCATCCTGACCAAGAGCCTCATCCCCGTCCAAAAAACTGAACCGCGGTGCCGGATCGTCTCCGAGTTGCGGGTCGCATTTGGAGAAATCAATGCTGGCGGCCAGCAGGCGACAAGGCGTGCCGGTCTTGAAGCGCCCGACCTCGAAGCCCAGCTCCTTCAGGCAATCGCTGAACAGCGATAACGTGTCTCCCATCCTGCCGCCGGGTTGATTGCGCAGCCCGACATGCAGCAACCCGCGCATGAACGTCCCAGTCGTCACCACGACGGCCTTGCCGGAAAACGCGACGCCGATATTGGTTTCCACCCCTGCCACGGAATCCTCCTCCATCAGCAATCCGGTGACGCTCGCCTGCTTGAGATCCAGGCGGGGTGCGCGCTCGAGCAGGGCCTTGAGGCGGAATTGGTAGGCTTTCTTGTCGCATTGAGCGCGGGGAGCACGAACGCTCGGCCCCTTCCGGGCATTCAACATGCGAAACTGGATTCCGGTCGCGTCCGCATTCAATCCCATCACGCCCCCCAGCGCATCAATCTCCCGCACCATGTGTCCCTTGGCCAGACCGCCGATCGCAGGATTGCACGACATCTGGCCAACCGTGTCCGCGTTTTGAGTCAAAAGAAGCGTCTCGCACCCCAACCCAGCCGACGCAAATGCCGCCTCAATGCCGGCATGACCGGCACCAATGACGATTACGTCGTAGGTTTTGGGATAACGAAACATGGACCGTCAGGGTAACACATCCACGCAAGTCGCCAATCTCTTCCTGTGTTCCACGTGGAACGTCAGGGGCGGTCAAGAATACCCGTGGACGGTCGCGGCAGAAGCTGATCCAGGGTCCACTCCTCGATTTTACCATCGAGCGTCGCCAGAATAACACGCATGCCCGAGGCAAATTGAGCGAGCACCTGCCGACAGGCACCGCACGGGCTGACCGGCTCGGACGTCCTGGCGACAATGGCGATCGCCGAAAAATTCCGCACCCCTTCAGCCACCGCCTTTCCCACAGCCACGCGCTCGGCGCACATCGTGAGGCCAAAGCTCAGGTTTTCGACATTGCAGCCGGTGAAAATGCGTCCGTCCTCCGCGATCAGCGCTGCGCCAACCGCAAAATCCGAATACGGCGCGTAGGCAAATTCCCGCGCCTTCGTCGCCGCAGCAATCCATTCCGCTTCCATGCCGCGTCATCCTGTGCCAGCACCGTGCGCGAAGGCAAGCGTTCATCTGGAATTAAGTATTGGACATTTTATGTCTAATACCATCGCAAACGTGCCTTGAGCGGCGCCCTTGCGTATCAGTGAAAGTCCTGATTCAATGCCGCCCTCGATGGACTCCCCCTCACCAGAGGCCTCGCCGGCGAAATCGGTAATCGAAGCGCTCAATACGCTTCAGGAGGAGTTTCGTCTCGCCTTGCAGGCCTACGCGGCGCGCATTGACGAGGACATTGCCCGCGTGCAAAAAGCAGTGCTCGTTGAAGCGGCGAAGAAAAAAACCGCCCCTGCAAAATTGCGCGACCTCCGCGACATGCTCACCGTGCTGCGCAAGTCCACGATCAAGGCCGGCAAGGGCAAGCGCAAGGAGTTGAAAAAAATAGATTCACTCATGAGCGATCTCACCATGCTCATCGAGCATTGGTAGCGGAATAAAACCGCCGTTGCGGTCTCTTCCATTCATGAAATCATGGTTGCTGGCAGCCGCTCTCGTGCTGCCCCAAATTCACGCGGAAGATATGAATACGAAAACTGCAGTAATCGGCGGCGGCTGCTTCTGGTGCACCGAAGCGGTCTACGAAAATGTGCCCGGCATTCAATCCGTCGTCTCGGGCTACGCGGGCGGCACGACAAAAGATCCCACTTACGAGGAAGTCTGCACCGGCAGGACCGGCCACGCCGAAGTGATCCAGATCACCTACGATCCGGCGAAAATTTCCTACGAGAAGATCATTGATCTGTTCTGGCACGCGCACGATCCCACCACGCTCAACCGCCAGGGCAACGACACCGGCACGCAATACCGCTCGATCATTCTCTACGGAACACCCGGGGAAAAAGCCGCTGCGGAAAAATCGCTCGAGGCCGCGCGAAAGGATTTCAAGGATCCGATCGTCACGGAAATCAAACCGCTCGAAAAATTCTATCCCGCGGAAAAATACCACCAGGATTTTTACGCGAATAATCCGGACAATCCCTACGCCGCCGCCGTCATCCCGCCGAAGCTCGAAAAATTTCGCAAAGCTGAGGACAATTTGAAATCGGAGAAGTAATATTCGTGCATGCACGCGCCGCGTCCTCCCTCCGCACATCGCGGACGCGGCGCGGCAGTGCAACCACCGAATCGCTTCGAGCGGCTCGCGGTCGAGATTGACGCCGAATTCGCCGCGGATCAGCCCGGCCCGCGCACGCAATTTTTTCACGACGCGTCACGCACCATCATCTCGCGCAACGACAGCCCCGACATCCCGTTCGGCGCGAGCATCAATCCCTACCGAGGCTGCGAGCACGGCTGCGCCTATTGCTACGCGCGGCCCTACCACGAATACCTCGGCTTCTCGAGCGGACTCGATTTCGAATCGCGCATCGTGGTGAAAACCGAAGCGCCGAAATTGCTGCGCGCGGAGCTCTCGAGTCCGAAATGGCAGCCGCAGTCGCTCGCGATGTCGGGCGTGACCGATTGCTACCAGCCCGTCGAGCGGCGGCTGGAAATCACGCGCGGCTGCCTCGAAGTGCTCGCGGAATTCCGCAACCCCGTCGGCATCGTCACGAAAAATCACCTTGTCACGCGCGACCGCGACCACCTCGCAAAACTCGCCGCACACGACGCCGCGTGCGTGTTCCTTTCCGTCACCACGCTCGACACGAACCTCAGCTCAAAACTCGAGCCGCGCGCCTCGCGCCCCACGCATCGCCTCGACGCCGTGCGCCAGCTCAACGACGCCGGCATTCCCGCGGGCGTGATGGTCGCGCCGATCATCCCCGGGCTCAATGAACACGAAATTCCCGCCATCCTCGATGCCGCCGCGGCAGCAGGCGCGCGCTTCGCCGGCTACACCGTGCTGCGCCTGCCCTACGCGGTGAAAGATGTCTTCACGACATGGCTCGAAACGCATTTCCCCGATCGCGCGAACCTCGTGTTGAATCGCATCCGCAGCCTGCGCCACGGAAATTTGAATGTCTCTGCGTGGGGCGAGCGATTTCACGGCGCCGGAATTTTCGCAGAGGAAATCGCACGGCTTTTCGAGGTCGCCGCGCGTCGAGCCGGATTGAATCGCGAGCGCCGTCCGCTTTCCACGGCGGCATTCCGGCGTCCCGGACCAGCGCAAATGGAGCTGTTTTCCGCCTAGTCCTTCGGCGTGGCGATCGGCTTCAAATCCAGCCCGCACCACGCATTCTTTTTCAACGCGAACGCACGTTCGAGATTCGTCTGCCACGAAGGCATCGTGCCCTTCACCGCCACGACTTCGTTTTGCGCGTTCACCACGACCATCAGGAATCCCTTGTAGGCCGCGCCGAACCGCGCCACGCCCGTGTTGTCGAGCATCAGCTTGACCGGCTCGCCCTCGACGCGCATTTCCCGGCCTTGCTGGGTGTTGTCGAGCTTCACCGGGGCCGAGCCGGCCTCGATCACCTCGTAGGCCTTTCGATCCGCGGCGGACTGCGCGATGGCCCAATAGTGCAGCGTCAATCCCTCGACGCTCTTCGCGTTGAGGTCGCCATTCTTCACCACGTAGTTGAGCTGCACGATTTGCGTCTTGTCGTCGAAATCGCCGCCCTCGGTCTTCGTGCTGCGCGAGCGCGTCGCGTCGAGAAGCAGCTTCGGCGGATTTTTCGCCATCGGCATCGTGCCGGCAACCGCATCAATCCCCAGCGCAAGCGCCACCATAAAAACACTCCCCGCCAACTGTATTTTCCCCATGAACGCGAAAGCTGCAGCAAGCCCGCACATGGGTGCAAGCCGATTTCCAGCCGCCTCATCACTTTTCCCAGTTGCCAAGCCGCGCCCGCTCGGGAATTATTCCTCGCTTGGTTTGGAACTCTTTATGCTCTCTGTCGGGTTCCAGACCGCGCATTTTAAAAACGCTCAAGAACCATGTCCCAAGCCACAGCAGAAGCCGAAGTCAGTCCGGTTGATTACGCGAAAGCGCCCATCAACGCCTCGCTCACCAAGGAGGACAAAATCCGCTTCCTGCGACAGGTCTACGCAATCCGCAACTTCGAACGCGTCGCCCTCAGCCAGTATAGCCAGAGCAAAATCGGCGGCTTTCTTCACCTTTACATCGGCCAGGAATCCGTAGCCGTCGGCGCCTGCTCGCTCATGGGCGAGAACGACCACGTCATCACCGCCTACCGCGACCACGGCCACGCGCTCGCCGTCGGCATGGGCATGAACGAGTGCATGGCCGAGCTCTTCGGCAAGGCCACCGGCTGCTCGAAGGGCAAGGGCGGCTCGATGCACTTCTTCGCGCCCGACAAAAATTACTGGGGCGGCCACGGCATCGTCGCCGGCCAGACCCCGCTCGGCCTCGGCCTGGCATTCGGCGTGAAATACAAGGGCCTCAAGGGCTGCGCGCTCGCGTTCCTCGGCGACGGCGCCGTGAACCAGGGCGTCTATTACGAGTGCCTGAACATCGCCTCGCTCTGGAATCTGCCCGTCGTCTACGTCATCGAGAACAATCGCTACTCGATGGGCACCAGCCTCGAGCGCTCCTCGGCTTTCAAGAACTGCCTCGCCGAGCGCGCCGACGGCTTCGGCATCGTGTGGGACATCGCCAATGGCGAGGATCTCTACGAAGTCCGCGCAAAGACCTGGACCGCCATGCAGCGCGCCCACGAGGAATCGCGCCCGACCGTCCTCGAGGTGGACACCTACCGCCACTACGGCCATTCCGTCGCCGACGCCAAGCACAAAGGCGGCTACCGCGCCGCCGAGGAAATCGAGAAATACAAGAATCTCCACGACCCGGTGTTGCTCTGGCGCCGCCGCATGATCGAGGAGGGCGTGGTCAACGACGAAGCCGCCGACGCGATTGACAAGGAAACCCGCGCCGAGGCAAACGAAGCCGTCAAATTCGCCGAGGAAAGCCCCGCGCCCACGGTCGAGTCCATCCAGCAGGACGTTTATTTCGAGGTGGACCGCCAGACCGAAGCCGGCCGCACGGGCCGCCACTTCTTCAACGACTAGCGGAACTCATTTCGCATTCCCAATTTCGAATTTCGAATTTTCTGAATTATGCCACTGATTGAATACCGCGACGCTTTGAACCAGGCCTTTGCCGAGGAAATCGAGCGCGACCCGAATGTCTATCTCATCGGCGAGGAAGTCGCCGAATACGACGGTGCTTACAAAGTCACGCGCGGCCTCTGGCAGAAATATGGCGACAAGCGCGTGATGGACGCGCCGATCAGCGAAGCCGGTTTCATCGGCATGGCGATCGGCTCCTCGATGCTCGGCCTGCGCCCCGTCATCGAGCTCATGTTCTGGAGTTTCTGCTCCGTCGCCTACGACCAGATCATCAACAACGCCGGCTGCGTCCGCTACATGAGCGGCGGCCTCATCAATTGCCCCATCGTCCTGCGCGGCCCCGCAAACGGCGGCACGAACGTCGGCGCCACCCACTCGCACACGCCGGAAAACTGGCTCGCAAACATCCCCGGCCTCAAGGTCGTCAGCGCCGCCACGGCCTACGACGCAAAGGGCCTCATGAAGACCGCCATTCGCGACAACGATCCGGTCATGTTCATGGAAAACACGCTGCTCTACGGCGAAAAAGGCGAGGTCCCCGAGGAGGAATATCTCATCCCGCTCGGCAAGGCCGACATCAAGCGCGCCGGCAGCGACATCACATTCATCGGCCACGGCCGCGCCGCGCTCACCGCCGTGGAAGCCGCGAACCGACTCGCCGACGAAAAAGGCATCCAGGCCGAGGTCATTGACCTCCGCTCCATCCGCCCGCTCGACGAGGAAGCCATCCTCGCATCCGTCACGAAGACGCACCGCGTCGTGCTCGTGGACGAAAACAAGCCCTTCTGCGGCGTCTCCGCGCAGATCGCCACGCTCATCCAGGAAAAAGTGTTCGACGAACTCGACGCCCCGATCCGCCGCGTCTGCACGATTGACGCGCCCGCCATCTACAGCCCCTCCGTCGAAAAACTCCAATTGCCCACCGCCGAGCGCATCATCGAAAAAGCACTCGGCATTCTCTAAAGGCCAATTTTTTAACTTAGCTCAGCACTTAGCCTTACTTCCGCCATGCCCGTAATCAACATGCCCAAATTGAGCGACACCATGACCGAGGGCACCCTCGTTCGCTGGCTCAAAAAGGAAGGCGAAACTGTGGTCTCGGGCGACATCCTCGCTGAAGTCGAGACCGACAAGGCGACGATGGAGATGGAATCCTTCGACGACGGCGTGCTCAAGGAACTCTACGTGAAGGAAGGCGGCAAGGTCGCCGTCGGCCAGAAAATCGCGCTCGTCCTCGCCGATGGCGAAAGCGCCGACACGCCCGTGGAAATTCCGCCCACTCCGACCTCCCGCGACATGTCGGAAGGCAAGGAAGTCGGCTCAGCCTCCACAACAGCCCCGACCGGCAACGCGCAAAAAACCTCCGCACCCGCACCGGCCCCCAGTGGCCGCGTGAAAGCCTCACCGCTCGCAAAGAAAATCGCCACCGAGCGCGGCGTAAGCCTCGAAGGCGTTTCCGGCACGGGCCCCGGCGGCCGCGTCGTTTCGAAAGATGTCCCCGCATCCGGTTCTGC